>JBGSLN010000155.1:0-5061 GCA_041740675.1 Gammaproteobacteria bacterium
ATCTCTAACATATGGAAGCAATTGCGGGTAAGAACAATAATAAATAGCCCGCGTATTGGAGTAAAACTCATGAACATCAGAAAACATCCTATGTATTATTCTTTTGTAGGCTTCATAGCCGGTGTCATTTTATCTATAAGTAGCTATGCATTAGCTGGAATGACAATTTCCACAAATACTCCAGCGCCCACATCACAAAGCAATACTTTTCCGTTAAATGAAATTCAACGCTTCACAACCGCAATTAGCGAAATTAAAAGCTACTATGTAAAGCCAATATCTGATGATCAATTATTTGAAGCTGCTATTAAAGGAATGGTAAGTAGTTTAGATCCACATTCAGATTATTTAAACCAAACCGATTATAGAGAATTAACCTCATTGACCTCTGGTGAGTTTGGCGGTTTAGGTTTAGAAGTTACCCAATATCAAGGAGTGATAAAAGTAATTTCTCCTATTGATGATACACCCGCATTTAATGCCGGAATCAAAGCAGGTGATCTAATCATAAGCCTAGATAATACACCGACAGATGGCATGAGTTTGAAAGAAGCTGTAGAAAAAATGCGGGGAAAGAAAGGCACAATAGTTAATTTAACCGTGCTACGTGAAGGTCAAAAACAATTACTAACATTTCATATCGTGCGAGATGCAATTCATGTTAAAAGTGTTAAATCAAAAATGTTAGGGAATGGATATGGTTATATCCGCTTGAATCAATTCCAAGCTGATTCTGCTGACGATATCAGCAGCGCCATAAAAAATCTACAAACTCAAGCAGGCGGCCAATTAAACGGATTAGTGCTTGATTTACGAAATAATCCTGGTGGGTTACTTGATTCAGCCGTTGCAATTTCTGATATGTTTTTGGATAGTAATAAATTAGGAAGCAATAAATTGATTGTCTATACTAAAGGTCGAGTACAAAATTCACAAATGAGTGAAAATGCGACACCTGGAGATTTACTTAATGGCGCTCCAATGGTGGTGTTAATTAATGGTGGAAGCGCATCTGCAGCAGAAATTTTAGCAGGTGCTTTACAAGATCATAACCGCGCAGTGCTCGTTGGTACTAAAAGTTTTGGTAAAGGATCAGTGCAAACGGTATTACCTTTAGATCACAACACAGGTATTAAAATTACTACCGCTCTATACTTCACTCCGAATGGTCGTTCTATTCAAGCACTTGGAATAAAACCAGATATTCAAGTCAATAATGTCAAAGTTGTAAAGTCAAAAGACCTCAATGCAGAGGATCTTAATTATTCAGAATCAAATTTAACCGGTCATTTGGATAATGCCCAAGGAATCATTCCTGGCTCCAATAAAATAACTTCTGTAAGTCCGAATTTGATATATGATGATTATACGCTTTATGAAGGTTTGAATATTTTAAAAGCCATGTCTGTTATAGAAAATAGCGCACAAAAAATTGCTCAAAAAGAATAATAAAAATAATTTTCTTGTGCGCTGTTTTCTTTTATACTTAACGTATCCTGATTTTTGGGAAAGTATTTAGATTTATGTTTAGCTGTTTAAGTTAAGTATATAGAGATAAACTATGAAAATCGGCATTATGGCAGCAATGCCAGAAGAAGTTCACACCATTCATCATGATATTAAATTTAAAAAAACTATTCATCATGCAGAAAGAAATTATTATTTTGGCACTGTAAATAGTACTGACATTATTTTAGTTTGTTCGCGATGTGGAAAAGTCTCTGCAGCAATTACTGCAACAACATTAATCGAAAAATTCCAAGTTGATAAAATTATTTTTACGGGTGTTGCCGGTGCCGTTGATAATTCATTAAATATTGGTGATGTTGTTTTGTCTGATACAACCTATCAACATGATATGGACGGTACGCCGCAATTTCCTCGTTTTGAAATTCCTCTCTCCGGTCGTTCAATTTTCAAAGCGGATGACCTTGAATTACAGTTACTTAAACAAGCTACTAACAATTTTTTAACGAATATCTATGCTTATGTTAATAAAGATGATTTAGCGAGTTTAATAAAAAACAAACCTAAGGTATATATTGGCACGATTGCAACAGGCGATCAATTTATTAAAGATGCTGCTAATCATCATGCATTAAAGCATCATGTTCATCCCACACTGGCAGTAGAAATGGAAGGCGCCGCCCTTGCACAGGTTTGTGCTGAATTTAATATCCCTTATTCTCTAATACGTACCATTTCCGATAAAGCTGACCACAGCGCTGCGATTGACTTTCCAAAGTTTTTGACAAAAATTGCCAGTCACTATTCTAGTGGAGTTTTGCAAGAGTATTTGAAGATTATTGCGAGCTAAGTTACATCGTCCGTCGATATTGCCCGCCAACTTTGAATAATGCATCAGTAATCTCTCCTAATGAACACACTTGCACTGCATCCATTAATACTTCAAATACGTTTTTATTTTCTCGTACTGTTTGTTGCAACTTTGCAATCATTGCAGTTTTTTCGTTTGTATATCTAGCTTGAAAATCACGTAATCGTTTTAATTGCGATTGCTTTTCTGCTTCAGTCGAACGCGCCAATTCAACCACATGCCGTTCTGCATGCGTATCAGGATTTAAAAATGTATTCACACCAATTAATGGCAACGAACCATCATGTTTTTTCGATTCATACAATAATGACTCTTCTTGAATACGTGAACGCTGATAGCCTGTTTCCATTGCGCCTAACACCCCACCGCGTTCGCTGATACGCTCCAATTCACTCAACACTGCTTCTTCTACTAACTCGGTTAATTCTTCTAAGATAAAAGATCCTTGATTCGGATTTTCATTTTTCGCAAGACCCCACTCTTTGTTAATAACCAATTGAATTGCTAATGCACGACGTACTGACTCTGCTGTGGGTGTAGTGATGGCTTCGTCATAAGCATTGGTATGCAAACTATTACAATTATCATAAATTGCAATCAATGCTTCTAACGTTGTACGAATATCATTGAATGCCATTTCTTGTGCATGCAACGATCGACCAGACGTTTGAATATGATATTTTAACTTTTGGCTACGATCATTGGCGCCATATTTGTCTCGTAATGTAATCGCCCAAATACGCCGCGCTACTCGTCCCATCACAGAATATTCGGGATCCATACCATTGGAAAAAAAGAACGATAAATTATGGGCAAAGTCATCGACATGCATACCTCGCGCTAAATAAGTTTCAACATAAGTAAAACCATTTGCCAACGTAAATGCCAATTGTGAAATTGGATTCGCGCCTGCTTCGGCAATGTGATAACCAGAAATCGAGACTGAATAAAAATTTCTAACTTTGTTTTTCACAAAATATTCTTGAATGTCGGCCATCATCTTCAAGCTAAATTCAGTAGAAAAGATACACGTATTTTGTCCTTGATCTTCTTTCAGAATATCTGCTTGCACGGTACCACGGACATTTTGCAGCACATATTCTTTAATTTTAGTTAGCTCATCGGCAGAGGGCTTGTGCTGATGTTCACTTTCAAATGCAGCTATACTTTGTGCAATCGCCGTGTTTAAGAACATTGCTAAAATCGTTGGCGCAGGACCGTTAATTGTCATCGATACTGACGTCGATGGTGCAGTTAGATCAAAACCATCGTATAACACTTTCATGTCATCCAATGTTGCAATCGAAACACCAGAATTGCCAACCTTTCCATAAATATCTGGTCGTTCATGTGGATCAAAACCGTATAATGTCACTGAATCAAATGCTGTTGATAATCGTTTAGCGTCAGCATGTTCTGATAATAATTTAAAGCGACGATTAGTACGAAATGGATCACCTTCACCGGCAAACATTCGTCCTGGATCTTCACCTTCACGTTTAAAGGGAAATACTCCAGCAGTAAAAGGAAATTCGCCAGGCACATTTTCTAATAATAACCAGCGTAATCTTTCGCCGGCATCCTCAAATTTAGGCAATGCCACTTTTGGAATTTTTGTGCCAGACAAACTTTTATTATAAAGTGCAATTCGAATTTCTTTGTCTCGCACTTTAAAAACATAATCATCTGCTCGATAGGTTCTTTGTAATTCATCCCAATTCGCTAATAACTTTTGGTTTATTGTTGAAAGTTTTTCTTGTTTCTCATTCAGTAAGTGTTGTATATCAGCAATTGCATGAGACTTATGCTCTGGCGTTTTATCCTGTTGATCTAACATCTGTTGTGTTGCAGCGAGTTGTTGAATTTCTCTGGCGGTTTTTGCTTGTGCTGCTGCTACTCGATGATAGTGTCGTACTGTTGCAGCAATTTCAGCTAAATAGCGCACTCTCTCAGTCGGAATAATAAATGTTTTAGTATCGGTGATTTTATCAAGAACTATCGCTAGTTTAGATTTCCATTCGCCTTTTTTATCTTGATTAAAACAATTAATTAAATATTGATATAATGCAGTCACACCTTGATCATTAAAATGCGATGCAATGGTGCCGAACACTGGCATATTTTCAGGCAATTCACTAAATGCTTCTTTATTGCGTTGCATTTGTTTGCGAACATCGCGGATTGCATCTTGTGCTCCTTTGCGATCAAATTTATTAATCACGACAATATCAGCAAAATCTAACATATCAATTTTTTCTAATTGGCTGGCCGCGCCATACTCTGGTGTCATCACATACAGTGAATAATCCACTAAAGGTACAATGCTAGCATTGCCCTGACCTATGCCTGGTGTTTCAACAATTACACATTTAAATCCAGCTAATTTGCACAGATCAATCATCAATGGTAAACCTTGTACTACTTCATTGGCTGATCCACGGGTTGCGATCGAACGCATATACACATTTGAATTAACAATGGCATTCATGCGAATGCGGTCGCCCAATAAGGCGCCACCGGTTTTTCGTTTCGATGGATCGAGTGCGATAATTGCAATATTTACTTCTGCATCATCTAAGCGAAAGCGTTGAATCACCTCATCAGTCAAAGAAGATTTTCCTGCGCCGCCTGTGCCCGTAATTCCTAAAACTGGAACGTGCGTTAATTTTGCTGCTTTGATTTCAATTTCTTTGCGCATGGTTTCCGGCAACTCATTGGCTTCA
>JBGSLN010000156.1:0-23031 GCA_041740675.1 Gammaproteobacteria bacterium
GATCTTAGCAAAGGTTCTGTTGGTGCTTCTGGAGATCTCGCGCCTCTAGCACATCTCGTATTACCGTTAATAGGTGAAGGAGAAATACACTATAAAAATAAAATTATTACTGCAACTGCAGCCTTGCAGCAACTAAAATTAAATCCCATTATTTTAGCTCCGAAAGAAGGTTTAGCGCTGTTAAATGGAACGCAAGTATCCACTGCCATTGCACTATCAAATTATTTTTATCTTGAACGAATTTTTGCAGCAGCTATTCTGGCTGGGAGCTTATCAACTATTGCCGCAGGAAGTTCCTCTATTTCATTTAATCCATTGATCCATAAAATTCGTGGCCAATTAGAGCAGCAAACAGTCGCTAAATTTTATAAAAATTTATTAAAAAATACAAAATATCAAGTTGCAAAAGAACGTGTACAAGCACCCTATTGCATTCGTTGCCAACCGCAAGTGATGGGTGCTTGTTTACAACAGATGCAACACGCTATTCATATTTTGCATTGTGAAGCAAATGGCGTATCTGATAATCCTTTGGTTTTTGTTAAAGAAAATAAAATTCTTTCTGGCGGAAATTTTCATGCTGAGCCTGTAGCATTTGCTGCTGATAATTTAGCTTTATGTTTTGCTGAGATTGCTAATATTTCAGAAAGAAGAATTGCAATGTTAATTGATAATAGTATTTCTGGTTTGCCTTCGTTTTTAGTCAATGAGCCCGGTATCAATTCTGGTTTTATGATGGCGCAAGTGACAGCTTCAGCATTAGTGAGTGAAAATAAGTCGTTAGCACATCCTGCCTCAGTTGATAGCATTCCAACCTCTGCCAACCAAGAAGATCATGTCAGCATGGCAACCTTTGCTGCTCGGCGCTTAACTGAAATGGTGGAAAATTCTGCAACTGTAATTGCAATTGAATTATTAGCAGCTTGCCAAGGTATTGATTTTGTTAATGCAAAATTAAATAATGATTTACAACAATGTTATGATTTAGTAAGAGCAAAATCTAAATTTTATGATCAAGATCGTTCACTTGCCAATGAAATTACTTTAGTCAAAAAATTAATTTTGTCGGGTGAGTTTGATCATATTATTAATTTATACTAATGCTAGAGTCTGTTGAACATTTATCTGTTCTATAAAATAATACTAATTAATATGTTTTTTGCTAATCTAAATAATCTTGCTATACTATACTTCTGACAAATGAGTTTTAAATCTACTTTATAATAATATGCTCGGATAACCATTATGTTACACACAATTAAAACCTCTCAGCCAGTCGCTGTAGTTATTGCACAAATTGAAAATATCTTACTAAAAAATAACGTAACGATATTTGCAAAAATTAGTCACAGTCAAGCTGCTAAAGAAGCAGGGTTACAAATGTCGGATGAAGAATTATTAATTTTTGGTAATCCAAGCATTGGCACTGATTTGATGTTAGAAAATCCTGCAATCGGAATTGAACTACCATTAAAAATATTGGCTTGGCGTCAAAATGATATTACTTATGTTGCATATAAAGATCCAGCTCAATTAATAACTGATTATTCTATCATTAAAAACGCTGCAGTCATTTCCAGCTTTAGTGGAATGTTACAAAAACTATTAAACTCAATACCTCAATAAATAAATGGAGAAACTATAATGTTAAAACCTTTAGTTGGATCTTGGAAAGTGGTTTGCTGTCAATTACACGGTAAATGGTTACCGGAGCCAATTTTTAAAGAATTTCGCTACAATATGACAGATAAAGGCACCTTTGAACTGGATTGGGCTGAAGTTACTTTTCCACAATATGTGGGTGGTTTTCCAAAAAGTAAAACTGGCAAAATCGTTCTTAATTTAGATACAACTCCAAAACAAATGGATTTTATTCCTGCTGAGGGCCCTTTTGCTAACAAAGCATTACAAGGTATTTTTGAATTAGATCACGATCTTTTAAAAGCAATTTTTTCATTTCCAGGCACTGCACGGCCAACTCAGTTTAGTGCTGGTCAAGGCCAAGTATATGAAGTGTGGCAAAGAACTTAAAAATTTATTCTATAAAAATAATTAATCTAAACTACTTAATATAATGTAGCTTAAACTAGGTATTCTAATATTTTTTGCAGTTCTTGCGGTGGAATCACCGTAATTTTATCTGATCATTGGTAGAATTGCGGTGATAAGCAATTGTTACTAATAAGTCATTACTTTTGGTTGATATTCACTTTTTATTTCAACTGTTGTATCTACAAGCGTTATTAATTTTTCAATTTCATCTCGAGTAAATGGCTTTACCTCAAAGAACTTTATTCCAGAAAGTTTTTGAACGGTTGCTCTTCCGAGTTGCATTAATTTTTGATGATAAATTTCAGCTTCGGTTCCTAATTCTGCCAGGGCAACGGCGCGTTCTTGTTTTTGTTGGTCATCAATTCCAGAAACTGTTGAAAAAGGCACTTGTTCTGAAAAAAGTTTAGAGGGAGTTGCACCAAGTAACATTCGCAACTCTTTTTCATCACCCATATAAAGTTTTTTGACTAACTCAATTAAATTATCTGCTGTTGTTATTAAACCCATTCCCAAGGCTTGAATTTCTTGTTGACGAAATTCTTTTAAAGCAAATCCAATACAAGTTGCATATTTAACTGGGATTTCAATGCCATCAATCTCGAATTTAATCGCTTCTTTATTCACTGTTTTAATAATATCTTTTGGCCGAATCCATCTTATTTCAGCAATTTCTTCTGGATCATTGGTTTTGAGCTCTGGTAATTCATGATGATTTTTAGTCAAATTAGCCAAATAGACATTAGCATAAATATGAATTTGTCCTGCTTCATCAAACGAATATACTTGTGTTAATTGATCTTTTGACAACTCGATACTTATTTCTTCCCTTCCTTCACGAATTGCTGTTGCTATTAAATTTACATCAGGCTTTTCTGCAGCCACCGGTTTGAATTTTTCATATGCTTTAACACTATCAATATTTTCGAAGCTAATAAGTACTTCTGCTGAATCATTGTGTGCAAGCTTATTGTCTACACTTCCTTTTGCGGGTGGGCAAGATTTCGGATGCATAAAACCTTCAGACAACCTATATTTTTTCGTTTGTGGATCCTTGCGACTATTGTGTACCACAACAATGTGTAACTGCTGATTTCCATCCTTGCACACAGGTACTATTATTGATCCTAATGCGGCCCAGGGATAAGGATGAACTTGTACTGAAGGCCTACTTATGTTTTTGCTATTCTTAAAAAAAGTACCTCCATACATACCAACCTTATCTGTTACTCTAACTATAATATTTCCTTGTGTTTTGGCAGACAACTCTTGTATAGCTTCAGCTATTTTACTACCTGTATGCTCAGATAGATTTAGATTATCTTTGCTCTTTTTCTTTTTCTTTTTATTTGATTCGTGTTCTACTGAAAACTCTTGCATACATCAAACCTTTTAAATTTATTTCAAATTAATTAAACAGGAGAAAAGCAGTTAATATATCTCCTTAGACTTATTCTATTTTCTGCAACAGCAAACACCCATGCTGACTAGAAAAGCCGCGAGCAATGCTGAGGGCAGTAGGTTTAGTTAATGCTTGATGTTCTGGACGTACATTTATTCCCTGACAATCACTGGCTAATTTTGTTAAAGATTGTATGCCTGGCACAATTTCTTCTTGCAATGCCTTTACTGTCAAAGCAGTTTCTAAAACTCCAGCAGCGGCAATGCTATGTCCAACTGACCATTTAAACCCTGTCACTGGAATTTGGTTGCCAAAGATTTTATTAATTGCATAGGCTTCGCTTGCATCAGAATTTTGTGTACCATTTGCATGGGCAGTGATCATACCAACATCGTTAGCAGTAAAGTTTGCTTTTGTTAATGTTTGTTGCATCGCACGTTGCAAACCTTCAGCATTTTCACTAATAGGGAAAACACCCATCGCTTCATTGACAATAGCACCAGCCAAAATTTCGGCATAAATATTTGCGCCGCGTGCTTTCGCTGATTCCAATGTTTCAATAAAAATTGCTGCCCCTGCTTCTGCCAAGATTGTTCCATCACGATGATCATTAAACGGTCGAAGTGACTCTTTCGACAATGTACCTATGCTCGCATAATAAGTTTGAGCTTGGGGTTCTACTGCAGATTCATAACCAACAATAATTGCTCGATCCATTTGGTTAGCTTCAATAGCTTGGAAAGCTTCTAAAATGGCTTGTGTACCGCTGATACCATGATTAGGTATATTTTGATTGGGGCCTTTGAAATTATTTTCGATGCCAACATAGGCTAATACATTATTCGATAAAATCCTTAGTAACCACATTGGATGAACTAAATCAAATAAGACGTCGCCAAATTTTTTTAAATCACCTTGTGCTTTGGCAAATACCGGCATTAAATCATATTGTTGGTTAAATTTAACGCCAGGGGAAGCGATATAAACACCTGTGCGATCATTAAATTCTGTTACATCAGATAAGCTATTTCGAAATTCAAGTACACCACTGTGATCTATCGCTTGTTTTGCAGCTGCTAATCCAATCACATCTTGCCGTGATATTAATTTTAATAATTTTCGATCGGTGATCATCGTACGCGGATCATATTCTTTTAATTCTGCAGCATATTTATATTCCCAATCTTCAACATTCCATTGCGTAATTGGACGAATCCCTGACTCACCATTTTTAATGGCTTGCCAGCTTTGTTCTAAATTAATGCCTGTTGCAGTGGTTGCGCCCATGCCCGTTATCACAATACGTTTTTTCATGATGTGCCTCCCACTTATACCAATTCTGGATGCTTAAAAACAACAGAGCTATTTGTGCCGCCAAATCCAAATGAATTTGACATAGCAACATTGACCGATTTTTCTCGCGGACCTTCTACTACATAATCTAAATCACACTCTGGATCAGGTACATTTAAATTACGTGTCATTGGAATTATTCCTTTAGCAATCGTTAGTGCGGCAATTGCGCCTTCAACTGCGCCTGCGGCAGAAATTAAATGTCCCATTTGTCCTTTGGTTGAACTGATTGGAATTTGTTTCGCATATTCTTTGAAAACAGCTTTCACTGCATTAGTTTCGCTAAAATCATTCATCTTAGTGGATGTACCATGGGCATTAATGTAATCGACTTGATCGATTGAAACATTTGCATCACATAATGCACTTTCAATTGATTGAATGGCGCCATCACCCGATGGATGCGAATCAGTGATACGATAAGAACTTAAAGAATTACCTTCTCCAGCAAGTTCAGCATAAATTTTTGCGCCGCGCGCTTTTGCTTTCTCTAAATTTTCTAATACCATGAAACATGCGCCTTCCCCTAAAACAAATCCTTTTCGTGTTAAGTCAAAAGGCCGACTTGCTGTTTGTGGTGTGTCATTGTAGGTAGATAATGCACCTAATAAACAAAATCCAGCCATACCCATTGGGTTAATCATTGAATCATAGCCACCTGCCAACATATAATCAGCATCACCACGGCGAATCGCTTGCATGCCTATACCCAACGCTTGCCCACCGGAAGCACATGCAGTATGAACTGAAATGGTATAACCACGAATATTAAATTGCTTAGTCATTAAACCTAAACCGCTATTATTTTGCATTGCTGCATAGTCATAGGGGCTGATTGATGACATACCGGTTGCAGCTAATTTTTTCACATCTAAATTCCCATCCGCAGCATATTTTTTTTGAAACTCATTCCAAAATTCATATTCAGCAGTAATCATTGCGCTGCCAGAACTAAATCCCCAACGTTCTGCAGTTGTTTCCGTTGGTCGAATACCTGCATCTTGTAATGCTTCTTCACATGCATTTAAAGCAAAACGTGTACTGCGGATGGTTGATCGTTGTAGTTTTTTATCTATGCCTATATTGAAATTAAAATCACGCACTTCTGCTGCAATTTGTGCAGTAAAATGACTCGCATCAAATAATTGTATAGTATCAATCGCAGATTTTTTCTCCATCAACTTTTGCCATGTGGCTTCGGTGCTATGACCTAATGGTGTTACCATACCAATGCCAGTAATGGCTACGCGGATTTTATTGTTCATATTTGTTTGACCTCAAATTCTGCTTCACACACACATACTCGTTTACCTTCAGATTCGCTGCGAAATGTAACGATTAATTTATTGCCTTCTCGTTTTTTGAGTTGCAATGTCGTCATGATAATTGTGCCAGGCGGTACAAAATCATTCATTTTCACGCGACGAACAATTACAGGTTTTAGTTTTTGATTTGGTTCAAGTAATTCTGTTAAGAATTCATGCGCTAATAATAAATTACTTTGAATCATTAATGTCACAGGTAAAATAGGACGACGAGGAAAATGATCATGAAAATATGGCGCTGTAGTTGCAATATTTTTTTGTGCAATTACCGACTCGCCTTTATTCCATTCTATGATCCGGTCGTATTCTAAAAATGCAGTATCGATGTGGACATTTTTGGAAATCGCGCGACCCGCTGGAATTCGTGGAATTTCTCCTGGGCGATATAACTGTTCATATTCCTTTATTACATTGTCGACACTGCCAAAATCCGCTACAGGCATGATAGGTCCAAGCCCATCTTTCAATTCTAAAATTAGCTTATCACCGACGCGAGCAGTACCATGAAAATGACAAACATTATTTTCCAGATCAAGTACTTCAATGGTATTTTCTAAAATAACCGTATCACCCAGCAGTGGATCATCATGTAATATAACTTCTCCAACGACCCCACCGATAAGACGTAACTTATAATCCGTAGCTTGAATTACATTCCAAGAGCACAGCTGCCCTAATGCTTCACCAATAATACAAGAGTAAAGTGCAATTTGATTTTCATGATTTTTAAAAATATAGGTGTCACTAGTAGACACATGCTTTAAAGCCACAGCATATTTGCCGGGCTGCATTGTCAAAATACGGTCAACAAATAGAAAGTTCATGTGTCAGTTATTATGCCACCGCTTCTGTACCCTGCGCTTCTTTGGCTCTCAATACCAATTTACACATGGTTTCAACAGTAAATAAGGTTGGGATTTCATTTGTTTTTAAGCCTTGCTTAAAATTCGCTTTGGGTATTTCAGATAAATAATTCTTTAATGCAGTCAAACCTTTTTCAGTAATGACTCCATTTTGTTCAAATTCAGCATCAGAGAGTTGACCACGAGCATCTTTTTCAATTTGACCACGAGGAATTTTCACATTGAAAGTCTTTTCCAATTGAAAGATTAAGTCTAAAAAGTCTATAGATTCAGCACCTAAGTCTTCAATCAGGCGTTTATTTAATTCTACTTCTGCTTCATCAACTACTAAAACATCTGCAATTATACTTGCCACTTGCGGATAAACGCTTTGTACGTCCATTAATTCACCTCATCATCGTCAGTCAGAACTTGGGGATTCTAACACTTTGAAGCTACGAACGGAAGGGGGGATGTTTTGAAACTTGTATAGAAATTTAGCTGATTTATCTTTACAATACAATCGAAACATTTATTAAAAATCTAAGGTTTCTATGGCAACCGACACATCGATAAGTTCTGCTGAAATGACTGCATATTGGCGTTCAGTATTTCCAACAATCAGTCTTGATCCCATTAGTATCCGTATGGCGAGTCAAGCAGGCATTGATAAAGCTGAAGATATTGTCATGCAACTTAATTATCCCTTGCTTCCTAAAAAAATCAGTGTACGTGCACGTTATATGTTTGATAATGCAGTGAAATTACTACAAACGGGCAACTATGATGCGTGTATTTCATTTGCTTCTGGTTTTTCTTTATTGATTTCTTTGATTAAGAACGCTTTTCCTTCTACCTCAATCCAATTTTTTGATACTGATTTACCTCATATGATGATAGAACGTAAAAACCGTTTACTGCAATTACAACATGAGGACTTAATTTCTGCAGCAATGCAATGGATTTTAGATTTAGAATTAGCAGCTAAAAATAAGCTAAGATTAACCGAGCTTTTTCCAAATATTAATACCCCAGTTTTTATACTCGAAGGGATTATTTATTTTTTAACTCCCCACTGTGTAAGTTGGCTAATTAAAGAAATAAAAAATTATACTACTGCCGCTGTCATATTAGATTTTTTCCCTGCATCGAGCCTCACGACAAGTGCGATGATGAGGAATGGAGTAGAAAAACTTGCAAATTATATGCCGGAAAAAATTCAAGACTTCATTTGGGATGAGAAACAGTTAGCCGATTTCCAAAATGGCTTTAATTCAAGTGAACTTAAGCCTATACAAATCGCAGAAAGAGAATATTCAACTCAAGTTGACTTACCTGTTGAATTTAGTGACCCTAACGATTTTTTTCCTGCTATGTTAATGACCGTAAGCTAAAAGTCTTCCTGCTATTAATTTTTAATAAGCTTCCTGATCATCTCACTTATGTCTTGAAAAGAAATAGCAGTAATGGTTTCACTCATTTGCATAGGATAAGGCGTTTGACAAATGATATAGCCATTTTTTGTTTGTTCTGAATACTCATTAATAAATGTATCTAAATGTCGCGCATCTTGAATTTTTGGTTTATCTGTCCATTTTACTTCAATTGGAATAAATTTTTGTTCATGTTCAATCACAAAATCTACTTCTGGCCCTGAATGATCACGCCAAAATTTTACTACTGCCCTTGGTAAATACCTCCGCAATAGCCTTTTTAATTCAAGTCCTATCCATTGCTCAAATAGATATCCAGATTGTTTTTGATTAATTTGATAACCTTCATCTGCAGCTAAACGACGTAACCCTAAATCAAATAAAATATATTTAGTTGATTTTGTAAGACGTTTTCGAGTATTACTCGTAGTAATCGGATCAAAGCGCTCGATAACCATGCAATCTTCAAATATGCGAAAATATTCTTGTATGGTTGTATGCGCTACTCCGATTTCTGCAGCAATTTTACGAAAACTCAGCAAATTGCCAGATTCAATACTCGCCAATCGTAAACATTGTGAAAATGCAGCTAAATTTCTTACTAATGCTTCTTTGCGAATTTCTTCTTCTAAATAAACGTTAACGTATGTTGCTAATTCTGCATCGATATCATGTTGTTCGATCTGAGTAAAAATACCAGGCAAAGAACCATTGACTAGAACTCGTGGGAAATAGTCGTTATATTTAGCATATTCTTCGATACATAATGGATCAAGGTGATATTGAATAACTCGTCCTGGCAATAGATTACGTATTCTTCTCGCACTTGAACCGGTAATCACAAATAATGCAATTTTCTCATCTATCAAATATTGCACAGCATCCATAATATCAGGCACTTTTTGAATTTCATCTAAAATTACTATCGGTTGTTTTCTTAATTCGCGCTGTAATTGCTGTACCTCAGCTATTAAAATACTAGGTGATTGCTCATAGCGAATTCTAATTTGAGGATTGATGAAAGTAATGTAGCGATCATGCGGCAATTGTTTGACGAGAGTTGTCTTCCCTGTTTGCCGAGGCCCTAGGAGTAATACGCTTTTGCCTCGAGCTAGAGTATCGGTAATAGGTTTAATAATGATACGCGTTATAGTCTTCATAAGCTCCATTATCTATGAATTTGGAGCTTTTGTACACCATTTTCACTGAATATGGAGCTTTAGTGCTATATTTTCAGTGAAAATATTTGTAATTTAACCCATTTTAAATCCACCATCCACATACATAATCTGACCATTGATATAATCAGCATAAGGTGAAGCAAGAAATGTTGCCAAATACGCTACTTCTTCTGCTTTACCAAAGCGCTTTAATAATATTTCTGCCAAGATTTGATCGGCTGCGGCATTTCTCACTTCTTGACTAATATCAGTTTCAATGACGCCTGGTGCAATTGCGTTAACTTGAATTTTACGTGGGGCAAGTTCAACAGCGAGCGCTTTAGTGAATGCATTAACGGCTCCTTTAGTCGCAGCATAATTTGATTGTCCACGACCAGGGGCATTACCTGATACTGAACTGATATTAATTATTTTTCCTGCACGCTTACGCATCATGTATGGCACGACTGACTGAGTGACATTAAACATACCAATAATATTAGTATCAAACACTGCTCGTATTTCTTCTTCAGTGAATCCCATCAATAATCCATCTTTTACAATACCACTGTTATTTACTAAAATATCGATTTGATTTTTCAGTTTAATCACTTCATCGATTGTTGCTGTTACTTGCTTTCGATCACGGACATCCATTTTCATTGCAGTAACTTTGAAACCTTTACTTTGTAATTCTTCTTGCAATGCAAGTGCTTTATCACCACTAGAATTATAGAAAAAAATCACATCTGCGCCTGCTGTTGCTAACTCTTCTACTATGGCTTTACCAATCCCTCGGCCACCACCTGTGACTAATGCAATTTTATTTTCTAATACTGTTTGGTTGAACATATTTTTCTCCTTTATCCAATTATATTGTAACCTGCATCAACATAAATTGTCTGTCCTTTAATCATTTCTGCTTCAGGCAATGTCAATAGATATAAAACATTTGCTACATCTTCCGGTTCCACAATACGCCCAGCTAACGATTTCGATTTCGCTTCTGCAATTAAACGATCATGTTCTGGAAAATATTTTAATGCGTCAGTATCGACTGCACCAGCAGAAATTGTATTCACTGAAATACCTTCTGGTGCTAATTCAACACTCAGTGATCGCACTAATGATTCTAAAGCGGCTTTCGATGCGCCAATAAAACCATAATCTGGAATTGCTCGCTCAGATCCCAAACTAGTTAATGCAAATACCCGTGCGCCCGGTTTCATCAAATGTTTAGCTTCTTTCACTAATAATGGTAATGCTAATGCATTAGTTTCCATGCACCAACGCCAATGTTTTGGCCCCATGTCCATAATTGGTTTTAACACACCGCTCGCAGCATTACTCACTAATATATCCAAACGGCTAAAAGTTTTTTCGACTTGTTCTACCATTTCTTTAATTGAGCTAGGATCAGCAACACTGCCATGAATGGCGATGGCTTCCACTCCAATGCCACGCAACTCTTGACATAAGACGTCTGCTTCGGCAGCACTGTTATAATAATTCACAGCTATACTCGCGCCTGCTTTAGCTAAACGTTTAGCAATCGCACGACCTATACCACGAGCACCACCAGTGATAAATGCGACTTGATCTTTCAAAGGTTGATATTGCATTCATTCCACTCCATCTACATTTGTCCTGCAAAATGCCATAGGAATTGTTTTGTGTCAAATGGTTGCTATTTCTTGACCTTTGATGGGGTTATTGATGCTGAATCTAAAGATAATGCTGATTATATAGTACTTAACATTATCCGTGATACCGATACGACCATGGTTTATAAGTTTGATGTACAGGATTTGATATTGCTTCAATTTGACTGTTAATCATCGCTTGTAAAGAGTTATCAAGATTATTAAACCATACTTCCTCTTTGATTCCCTCAACATCGACTTTTGAAAAAGGTACTATTCCAATTAACATTATCTTTTGTTCTAGTGTGAACGTTGACATAATCTTATTAAGATGATCCGCTCTAAAAGCAGCAATGATCAGCTCTGGGTTATTTATCAATTTATTATATACTAATTTAGGATCATCTACTAAACGCTTAAAAAAGCTACAACTACCTCTCGCAGGGGCCAATTCCTTTATAGATAACTTATCGAAAATAGTGAGTAAAATCTCGTCAGGAATGACTCGGAAATCAGTAACTTTAGTGTCATTAGAAGTGTTTACTTCTGTTTTAACAACAGCTGCAATATCTTCAGTAGCATCAGTATCCACGTATCCGAAGAAGTAGATACATAACCAAGAACCAAAGGCGGAGAATCTTTACCATCACTATTGTTTAACATTTAAACACGTCTTATAAATAAAACTACAGGGTTATATTATTAACACTTATTTCATTATATTGTCAATTTAAAGTTCTTCATGCGTAGCTTTGGACTCTAAACATCGGTAAAATACAGGCACTTTTTGTAACCATCTACCACTGTTGGAGTCACTCATGCCTACTCGCCGCGAACTCGCGAACGCCATACGATTTTTAAGTATCGATGCCGTCCAAAAAGCTAATTCTGGCCATCCTGGAATGCCGATGGGAATGGCAGACATTGCCGAAGTACTTTGGAATGATTTTTTGAAACATAATCCCAATAATCCACAATGGATTGATCGTGATCGTTTTGTGATATCTAATGGCCATGGTTCGATGCTGTTATATTCGTTACTCTATTTAACTGGCTACGCTGACATGACGTTAGACGAAATAAAAAATTTCCGTCAATTACATAGCAAAACCGCGGGACATCCTGAATTTGGTTTGGCTGCTGGCATAGAAACAACCACTGGCCCTTTAGGGCAAGGAATTGCGAATGCTGTTGGGATGGCGTTGGCTGAACGCACTTTGGCAGCTGAGTTTAATCGTCCTAATCACGAAATCATTAACCATTTCACTTATGTTTTTTTAGGTGATGGCTGCTTGATGGAAGGTATTTCTCATGAAGCCTGCTCCTTTGCTGGCCATATGAGACTGGGCAAACTCATCGCATTTTGGGATGACAATGGCATTTCGATCGATGGCAAAACTGCAGGTTGGTTTACTGATGATACACCTCAGCGTTTTGAATCCTATGGTTGGCATGTGGTTGCAGATGTAGACGGCCATGACAGTGAAGCAATAAAAAAAGCACTTGAATCTGCTCGCAAAGAAACGAATAAGCCTAGCTTAATTTGCTGTAAAACCACAATTGCTTTTGGCTCTCCCAATTATGCTGGCAGTGAAAAATCACATGGTGCAGCTTTAGGTGAAAAAGAAGTGGCTTTGACTCGTGAAAATTTAAAATGGCCTTCTCCACCTTTTGAAATTCCAGAAAATATTCGTGCAGCTTGGAATGCAAGTGCTAAAGGCAGTGATTACGAAAATGAATGGAAAGCAAAATGGCAAACGTATCAAACTAATTTCCCAGAATTAGCCGATGAATTATTACGTCGTTCACAGAAAAAACTGCCCAAAAATTTCAAAGCCATTGCAGAAGACTTCATTAGCACCCAACAAAAAGCCATGGAAACTATGGCAACACGTAAAGCATCTCAAGCAGCATTAAATGCTTATGCGCCCTCATTGCCAGAAATGCTCGGTGGTTCTGCTGATCTTACTGGTTCGAATAATACCAATTGGTCAGGCAGTAAAACCATTACTAACACTCATCCTAATGGCAATTATATATTTTATGGCGTGCGTGAGTTTGGCATGAGCGCAATCATGAATGGTTTAGCATTACACGGCGGCTTTTTACCGTATGGTGGTACATTTTTAGTTTTTGCTGATTATGCACGTAATGCTATTCGTTTATCAGCTATTATGCAGCAACGTGTAATTTATGTGTTAACTCATGATTCGATTGGTCTTGGTGAAGATGGTCCGACACATCAACCAATTGAACATGCCTCCATGTTGCGCAACACACCTAACTTGTCTGTCTGGCGTCCCTGCGACTCTGTTGAAACTGCAGTTGCTTGGCAAATGGCCATTGAAAAAATCAACGGTCCAACAGCATTATTATTATCCCGACAAAACCTTCCAGCTGAACCACGTCAGGCGTCACAACTAGAACTTATAAAACGTGGAGGTTACATTTTAAAAGAGTGTGCTGGCACACCTGATATAATTCTAATCGCCACGGGATCAGAAATACAATTAGCCATGCAAGCTGCTGCGCACTGTATTGATAAGAAAATTCGTGTAGTTTCGATGCCATCGACCACTGAATTTGATAAACAAGAGAAAGTCTATCGCGATGCGGTGTTGCCTCCTGCGGTTCGCAATCGAATTGCCATTGAAGCAGCCAGTACTGCATGTTGGTATAAATACGTTGGGCTTGATGGCAAAGTCATTGGAATTGATCGCTTTGGTGAATCAGCTCCAGCAGAAGCTGTGTTTGAATATTTAGGAATAACTGTTGCAGCTGTGGTAGAAAAAATTATGCAATTTCGATAAGATACGCTCATCTAACTGACGGTAACTGAGAGGAAAATTTATGACGATTCGTATTGCGATTAATGGTTATGGCCGCATCGGCCGGAATGTTTTACGCGCATTATACGAATATCAGCGTAGAAATGAATTTGAAATCGTCGCTATTAATGCAATTGGTGATCTGGAATCAGCATTATATTTAACAAAATATGATTCTACCCATGGACCTTTCAAAGCAGAAGTTCATACAAACGGCACGGATCTCATTATCAATGGCGATACTATTAAAGTTCTGCAGGAACGCGATCCAACTAAAGCACCTTGGAAAGCATTAAATATTGATGTTGTATTTGAATGTACCGGTTTATTTACCAGCCGCGAAAAAGCGTCTGCTCATTTAGCTGCGGGTGCGAAAAAAGTTTTGATTTCGGCACCTGGCGAAGGGGTTGATGTGACCGTAGTCTATGGTGTTAATCATCAACAAATTAACCCTGATCATCGCATAGTCTCAAATGCATCTTGCACCACTAATTGTTTAGCGCCTTTAGCAAAAGTGCTGCATGAAGCAATCGGTATTGAAACTGGCATAATGATTACCACGCATGCATATACAAATGATCAAGTGTTATTAGACGGTGCACACCGAGATTTACGCCGTGGCCGCTCCGCCACTCAATCAATTATTCCTACCAAAACTGGGGCTGCAAAAGCAGTGGCTTTAGTATTACCTGAACTTGCTGGAAGATTAGATGGTTCTTCGTTAAGAATTCCAACCATCAATGTATCCTTAATCGATTTAACATTTTTACCAGTACGTGCAACACCTACTGTGAGTGAAATTAATGCGCTTTTAAAAAATGCGGCTGCAGGCCCCATGAAAGGTATCTTAGCTTATTGTGATGAGCCATTAGTTTCAGTTGATTTTAATCATCATCCAGCTTCATCAGTGGTTGATGCAACTCAAACTCACACTTTAGGCAAACTTATCAAAGTGATGGCGTGGTATGATAATGAATGGGGTTTTTCTAACCGTATGTTAGATGTCGCGAAAGTGATGTTCATTTAAAAATTTCTTAATCGTTGATGCAGCTGCGGGGTTTATTGACATTGAAACTGTATAAATGAAAATAAATATTTCTTTTCTAATTTTCACATTGTCAATTTCTGCAGCTTTTGCAAATACACATTCATTCGTCGGCTACAGTAGGGCTATTCCAACCGCAATTCAACAAAAAATGATCGGTAACTCCTGGAATCCCGATTGTCCAGTTCCTTTAACTAATTTCTCCTATGTAACTTTAAGTTATTGGGGATTTGACCATCAAACTCATCAAGGGATATTAATTGTTAATAAAAAAATAGCTAACAATGTTATCGACATTTTTCATCAATTATATCTGCAACACTTTCCTATTCAACAAATGCAACCTATGTATCTATTTAATGGTGATGATGTAAAATCGATGGAAGCTAACAATACTTCTGCATTTAATTGTCGCATAATGGCTAATACAACTAATAAATCTTCACTGCACGCATACGGTTTAGCCATTGATATTAACCCATTGATGAATCCATATGTTAGGCGACAAATGGTATTGCCTAGAAATACGGGTCCATATCTCGATCGTTCTGAACTACGTCCCGGAATGATCAGCAAAAACAGTCAAATCTATCAAGATTTCATTGCCCATGGCTGGACTTGGGGTGGTAATTGGCGTTTTTTAAAAGATTATCAGCATTTTGAAAAGTAGGGGTTGCTGATATTTTGCAAGGCGGTGACAGAAATCGTAGATTTTGGAGCAACGAGCACAAAAAATCAACGAATGATGGCCCACATAGTAGTAATATGGCAACAGACACTAATAAATTAATATTAGCGGAGTTTATATGCATCTTATCAATACTCAACAACTAACAAAAAATGAAATTTTACATTTGTTTGAACTCACTAAGTCATATAAAAAAAATCCTTGGCAAACGCACATCTTAAAAAATAAAACCATCATGACTTTATTTTTTGAAACCAGTACCCGAACTCGCTGCAGTTTTGAACTCGCCGCCCAACGTTTAGGCGCAGTAGTTCTAAATTTAGATTTAGAAACCTCATCCTCTCAAAAAGGCGAAAGTTTGTTAGACACAATTTGGACCTTAGAAGCAATGCAAATTGATGCTTTTGTTGTGCGACACCAAGAAGAAAATACTTGTCAATATATTGCTGAACATTTAAAAACAAACTCTAAAGTCATCAACGCTGGCAATGGAACACAGACACATCCAACACAAGCATTATTAGATGCATTCACCTTGCATGAGCATAATAAAGATTTTACTAAATTAAGTTTGGCTATTGTTGGTGATATTCGCCATTCTCGAGTTGCGCATTCAAACATTAATTGTCTGCAGACTTTAGGAGTGAAAGATTTACGTTTAATTGGTCCCAAGCAATTTTTACCTGAAACAACTTTGGGCTGTAACCAGTTTACCGATTTTGCAAGAGGTATTAAAGATGTTGATGTGGTCATGATGTTGCGGATTCAAAAAGAACGAATGAATACGGCAGAGATTCCCGATCTTGAAAATTATTGTACACAATACCAACTCACGGAAGAAAAATTAAAGTTAGCCAAACCAGATGTATTGGTGATGCATCCAGGACCGATGAACCGTGATATTGAAATTACTGATGCAGTTGCTGATGGAGCTCAATCTGTCATTTTACAACAAGTACAAAATGGCGTGTTTATGCGACAAGCGATTTTGCAGTGGTTATTTGCAAAATGTTAAAAAACCTCATTAAACACCATCCCGAACTTTGTAAAGCGGCAAAACTGTCGCTACCGACTTTCTTTGCTTATTTTCCACTAGGAATTGTTTTTGGAATTCTTTTTGTGCATTTAAAATTCCCTTGGTATTTAGCGCCAATGATGAGTGCGTTTGTCTATGGCGGTTCAGTGCAATTTGTTGCCTTGGGTATGATGGTCCAGCACAATGCAATATATACAATCCTATTTGCCACAGTTTTTGTGGGATTGCGTAATGCATTTTATGGTTTAAGTTTAATAGAGCGGTATCAAGGACCCTGGTTATCAAAATATTTTTTAATATTTACTCTAGTGGATGCTACTTACGCTACGCTGGCTGCTAATCCTCCTGAACCTGAACTGAATGATAAAAAATTCTGCCTATATTTAAGCTTACTCATAGGCTTATATTGGGTCATTGGAACTTTATTAGGTGCAGTTTCCGCTAGCTGGATGCCTAATTTTTCTGGACTTGCATTCATTTTACCTTGCTTCTTTATGGTATTAGTCATAGAGAATTATTTGGTGCATCGCTCTATTACTCCTTTAATCGTGCCTATTATATTTTCTATCATCGCTTACTTAATTTTGCCAACGCACTATTTACTGTTAGCTGTTATTGCTTCTGTGATTTTTATCGCTTTTGCACATACTTCTAAGGATACAAAAGCATGAGCGCAATAAAATATTATTTATTGGTAATAATCGCTCTTGCTATTATGATGTTTGCAATTCGCTTATTACCCTTCATGGTCGGCGGTATTTTACGGCATAATCAACGAATAAAAACTATAGGAGAATTTTTACCAGCTTACATGATGTTATTGTTGACTATCTATGAAATTCATCCGGCTTCATTCAGCAAATGGCCTTTTGCGATTCCCGCACTGGCCGGCTTGTTTTTTTTAACTTGCATACATCTTTGGCGAAGACAAGTGTTGTTGAGTTTAATCGTAGGAACTGCAGTTTATTTATTCATGAGTTGGAGTTTTTCATTAATTTAGTTTACTAATTTTACATACCCTGTTTATAATCCCGTAATTGATCTATCTATTAGAGAAGTTAGTATGAGTGACATTACTAGAGACGTTTTTGAACAAACACCCATTCGGCAATTTACCGAAAAAGCTTATTTAGATTATTCGATGTACGTCATTCTAGATAGGGCATTACCTCACATTGGCGATGGTTTAAAGCCAGTACAGCGGCGCATTATTTATGCTATGTCTGAGTTAGGGTTGAATGCTACAGCGAAACATAAAAAGTCTGCTCGTACTGTGGGTGATGTGTTGGGTAAATACCACCCCCATGGTGATAGTGCTTGCTATGAAGCAATGGTATTAATGGCGCAAGACTTTTCTTATCGCTATCCCATCGTCGATGGTCAAGGCAACTGGGGTTCAAGTGATGATCCAAAATCTTTCGCGGCGATGCGATACACCGAATCTCGTTTAACACCTTATGCTAATGTGTTGCTGCAAGAGGTTAATCTTGGCACTGTAGATTGGGTACCCAATTTTGATGGCACACTCGAGGAGCCATCATTATTGCCTGCTCGACTGCCAAATTTATTATTGAATGGTACCACTGGAATTGCTGTAGGGATGGCCACTGATATTCCGCCGCATAATTTGCAGGAAATAGCGTCAGCCTGTATTCGTTTAATTGATGAGCCTAAAGCTAACTTAGCTGATTTAATGCAGCATGTACAAGGTCCTGATTATCCAACTCAAGCTGAAATCATTACACCCAAAAGTGAAATCGCCAACATTTACGAAACTGGTAATGGTTCTATAAGAATGCGAGCCTGCTACACTAAAGAAAAAGAATCGGGTGATATCATTGTTTATGCGTTACCACATCAAGTGTCAGGTGCAAAAATCTTAGAACAAATTGCTCAACAAATGCAGCAAAAAAAATTACCCATGGTTGCTGATTTACGTGATGAATCTGATCATGAAAATCCAACTCGTTTGGTAATCGTGCCGCGCTCTAACCGAATCGATGTTGAAGAGTTAATGGGACATTTATTCGCGACTACTGATTTAGAAAAAAGTTTTCGGGTTAATTTGAATGTTATTGGTACTAATGGACGACCTAAGGTAAAAGGATTAGTAGAAGTTCTCAGTGAATGGTTGAACTTTCGCCGAGCTACTGTTACCCGTCGACTACAATTTCGGTTAGATAAAATCTTAGCACGGTTACATATTTTAGATGGCTTATTAATTGCTTATTTAAATATTGACGAAGTAATACATATTATTCGTACTAAAGACAAACCAAAGCCCATACTAATGCAACGTTTTAATATTTCTGATACTCAAGCTGAAGCGATTCTAGAATTAAAATTACGTCACTTGGCAAAATTAGAAGAAATGAAAATTAAGGGCGAACAAGATGAATTGAATAAAGAAAGAGAAGAGTTAGAAGAAATTTTAGCTTCAAGTAAACGATTAAATAACTTAATTCGTAATGAAATTTTGGAAGACGCAGAAAAATATGGTGATAAACGCAAATCTCCTTTGATTGCACGTAGTGAAGCGCTAGCGATTAAAGAAACGGACATGTTGCCAACTGAAGCAATCACTGTTGTTTTATCGGAAAAAGGTTGGGTTCGCGCTGCTAAAGGCCATGAAGTAGATGCAACCAATTTAAATTATCGCTCTGGCGATAGTTTTAAAATGGCAGTCAAAGGCAAGAGCAACCAAGCTGCAATATTTTTAGATTCTACTGGACGTACTTATTCATTGCCGACACATAATTTGCCATCCGCACGTGGCCAAGGAGAACCCATTACTGGCAAGCTTGAGCCACCCGTTGGCGCTACCTTTACAGGCGTGCTTTTAGGTGAAAATGAACAATTAGTTTTATTAGCTTCCAATGCTGGTTATGGTTTTATAACCAAACTAGAAGACCTTCACACAAAAAACAAAAAAGGTAAAGCAAGTCTTAGTGTACAACAAGGCGCAGTAGCTTTAACACCAAAAGTTGTACAGAATATCGAGGCAGACTATATTGCCGCCGTGACTAATCTTGGTAATTTATTATTATTCCCAATTGCTGACTTGCCACAATTAGCTAAAGGCAAAGGTAACAAAATCATTAATATTCCCTCTGCAAAATTTAAGACTGGCGAGGAATTTTTAATCGACGTCACAGTGATAAATAAAAGTCAGGATTTGACCTTACTCAGTGGAAAACGTAAACTGACATTAAAAGCTAAAGATTTAGCCAGCTTCCAAGGTGAACGTGGTCAACGCGGTAAAAAACTTCCGCGTGGATTTCAACGAGTTGATGGATTTGCTGTAGATTAACTATAACCCCAGAGCGTAAGATTAACACCATGAGTTACATACGAAAAAACTTACTATCCGATGAACAACTAGTTTATAGCACTCGCAAACACTGGGTAATATTTTCTTTTCCTTCTTTTTGGACCATTGTTGGATTAATTTTATTAATGCAAAAAGATATTTTAATCCTTTTAGGTTATTTAACATTGATCATCGCTCTTTATTACTGGATCGTTGCAATTACAACCTATCTGACTTCCGAATTTGCTGTCACAAATAAACGCGTTCTAATCAAAACTGGGTTTACTTATCGTCAAACCTGGGAAACTTTACTTTCAAAAGTCGCAACTCTTGAAGTGAAACAAAACATAATCGGGCGATTATTAAATTATGGTACACTGATTATTCAGAACACGGGTGGAGGAAAAGATAGCTTCACTATTATTAATAGTCCTTTATTATTTCGCCGCAAAGTGCAAGAGCAGGCTGAAAAAATGCAAGTTAATCTTCCAATGGCCGCTACGCTTCTTAAGCAAGAGACATGGACACAAGTTAAACCTATAGAAGAAGAAAAATCACTTACAACCAATACACAACCGCGTGAAAGATTATGAATGCAAAATTTATTGGTGGGATTTTATTAATTGTTGGCACTTCTATTGGTGGTGGGATGCTCGCATTGCCAATTGCCACAGCACAAACTGGATTTCTTGGCGCATTAATTTTACTTTTTGGTGCTTGGGTTTTGATTACCTTTGGTGCTCTATTAATTTTAGAAGTCAATTTATGGTTTCCTCAAGATAGTAATATTGTTTCAATGGTTAGACATACCTTAGGACATACAGCAGAAATTATCGCCTGGCTTTCTTATTTATTATTATTTTATTGCTTGTTGGCAGCTTATATTGATGGCGGTTCAGATGTCTTTTCATTAATTTTAAACTATTTTCATATTGATATTTCACGTTGGATAGCAGCATTAATCTTTGTGTTATTTTGGGGAGCAATAGTATTTCAGGGTATTCAATCAATAGATATGGTTAACCGAGTTTTAATGTTTATCAAACTGGGTGCTTTAATTATTTTACTATTATTTATAATACCTCATGTCAAGATGGCTAGTCTAATGTTCTACCACTCGGCATATTTAGCATCGGCCATTACTATCGTCATCACTTCTTTTGGATTTGCTACGATTGTTCCAAGCTTAAGAAGTTATTTCAATGATGATGTTAAAACATTGCGAAGAATTATTTTAATTGGCAGTTTAATTCCATTATTTTTTTATACTCTTTGGATTGCCGCTATCATTGGCGAAATTCCAATGCAAGGAAACTATGGTCTTCTGTGGATCATTCATTCTGATCAAACAACCGCAGCATTAACTGAATCTTTAATCTTTTTCCTAAATAACTCTTGGATCAGTTCTCTAGCAAGTATATTCACATCCATTTGTGTGATTACATCTTTCTTAGGGGTTGCTTTGTGTTTATCTGATTTTTTAGCAGATGGCTTAAAGAAAGAAAAAAAGGGCTGGAATAAACTGTTAATTCTTTGTTTAACATTTATTCCGCCATTTATTATGGTGATTTTAGATCCTAATCTTTTTATTGAAGGATTAAGTTATGCTGGAATTTTCTGCACCATTCTGTTAATTTTATTTCCTGCATTAATGACTTGGCGTGGTCGCTATCATTTAAATTTAAATTCAACATACCAGGTCATGGGTAACCGTTTTCTATTAAGCATTGCTATCATTGCTTCTGCATTAATTATTATTCATGAAATCTTGATAGATTTTAAAATATTATGAGTAGACCGTTTTTAAAATGGGCCGGCAATAAATATCAAGTCATTGATAAAATCTTGAAACATTTACCACCCGGCAAACGACTGATTGAACCTTTTGTAGGTTCTGGCGCGGTATTCTTAAATACAAATTACGAATCTTATTTATTGGCAGATGCCAATGAAGACTTAATTAATCTTTATCAACTTTTACAACACGATGGCGAAAATTTTATTGATTATTGCCATCAGTTTTATCATAAACAAGCCAATACTAAAGAAAACTATTTATCATATCGCACTCTGTTTAATGAAACCACTGACAAGAAGTTAAAAGCGGCATTGTTTATTTATTTAAATCGTCATGGTTTTAATGGCTTGTGTCGTTATAATTCCAGTGGAAAATTTAATGTCCCCTTCGGCACATATGTTCGTAAACCAACATTACCTGTTGATCGAATGTTGAAGTTTCAACAAAAATCTCAGCAGGTTGAATTTAGACAGCAAAATTTTTTAGATACTCTATCCCAAGCTAAAAAAGGTGATATTGTTTATTGTGATCCACCCTACGTGCCATTATCAAGTACTGCTAATTTTACGAGTTATCATAAATTACAATTTGGTGAGACTGAACAAATTGCATTAGCAAACGTCGCAAAAAAACTGTCAAGAAAAGGTGTGCAAATCATTATTTCAAATCATGATTTGCCTTTCACCCGGGAAATATATGCGGGTGCACATTTTGAAAGTTTTAATTTACAACGTCTCATTAGCAGTGATAGTCAAAATCGTAATTGGGTGAAGGAATTAATTTCAATCTTTTAGATTTTGCAGTGCCTGATATTTTGCTAACAATTGTTCAGGCGTTTCTTGATAAGAAGGGTTTAATGGAATGCAGTCTACTGGACATACTTCACGGCATTGTGGTCTATCAAAATGTCCGACGCATTCTGTGCACTTATTAGGATCGATTTCGTAAATGTCTTTACCTTGAAAAATAGCATCGTTAGGGCATTCTGGTTCACAGACATCGCAATTGATGCATTCATCAGTAATCATTAATGCCATAAACTACACCCTTCGCATTCATCTTCATAATTTTAACGCCTCAGCCACTACAGGATCTACAAACTGACTCACATCTCCACCC
>JBGSLN010000157.1:0-3490 GCA_041740675.1 Gammaproteobacteria bacterium
ATATTATATAGTATTAAAATTCTAGATCATTAAAATATTCAGTTGCTGGCAAATCTTGCCAATTTAATAAAAATCGTTTTCGGTCTTTTTCTAATTTGATTTTCCCTTTATTTCTACTTTTATGTTGTCGCATCGCATCTAAATCAATTAAATAAGGCACACTGTTATTATAAATAAAATTTGAGGCCTTAAAATCACCATGACTAATATTGAGAGAATGTAAACTATTAATTAATTCAATAGTGTTTTTTGCATAAATTTTTGCATCTTCTGCGACAGTAGGGTGATCTCTAAACACATAAAAACCATCTGGGCCTAAAATATATTCAGAAATAAAATAAGCTTGTCGCCGCAAAAATCCAAATCGCTTTTCAATCATTGCAATAGGCGCTGGTGTATTGATGTTATAAGTTTGCAATAAATGAGAATAATACCAGCATCGTGCAGCTCGAGAAGGTTGTATTGCACGTTTTAATGCATGGAAAAAACTTTTAAGATTATAACGCTTGATGACTAAGCTTTTATTGTCAATCTTAACCAAAGCAACTGTAGTAGTAAACGTTTTATCTTCTTTTAAGATATGAGCTTTCATAAACTCATCTGGATTCTCCAGAAGTTGTTGGAATGCAGGTGAAAAATAATTTTTATTACAAATATAAAAACAAGAAAAGCTGCGCTTTTTATAAAATTTCAATTTGTTGTAAATAGAAAGTTTCATAATATTTTTTTCAATTCATGCCAAACAAATTCAGGTGGAATGCTGGAAAAACAAGGAGGATCAATGGTTTTATCACCTGAAAATTGACATTGCCGTTTCAAACAGGGTGCACATTCAAATTTAGCGGCCAATAAAGTTTGATTTAATCCTAGTGCACCTGATAAAACAGGATTGCTAGGGCCATATAATGAAATAGAAGGAATATTATATGCTGCCGCAATATGTGCAAGTCCGGTATCTAATGCTACTATAGCTTTCGCATTTGCAATTATACTAGCGATTTCAGTGAGTGGCATATGTGGTAGTACAGTAACTAGCTTATTATCTTTTGCTAAACGTTTTGCCCGCTCTTCTTCAAGCGATGTACCCCAAGGTATTTTTACTTGATAATTTTCAATTGTAACCATGTCTATCAATTTTCTCCAAAAAACCTCTGGCCAATGCTTAGTGGCCCAAGTTGTATTAGGTAAAAATACAAAATAATCTTCTTTTATAATCTTCGTAGTTAAATTTTCGACTTTGTTGCAAGCTTCCTTCACACACTGGGTGAGTATTTGTAAATCGGGTTGCGGGCTTTGGTTTGAAACGTGATCAAAAATCAATTGTTGAGAGCCTACGGGTTTTGGAATAATTAAACCGTAATCTGGTACCGAGGTTGGTAAGTTATAATTTAGACTTTTTGCAAATAATTCTCTAATTCTATTAACAGCATGTTGATTTTTTGCAACGTTAGTTTTTCTTTGATATACAAATGTTGCCCAAGATTCTCGAGAAGAAGTTTTATCAAATCCACAACGAGTGCCTTTGGCAAAACAACTGATGATCATACTTTTTAATAAACCTTGTGCGTCAATAATAAAATCATATTTAGTTTTGCGGATTTGTTTTAATGCCTTTAATAATTCTCCAGATCGTAGAGTCGTGAATGGTTGTTTTCTCCATTTACGCAGTGCAACCGGAATAACATTCTCAACTAAAGGATGCCATTTTGGCAATTCTTTGAATGTATTTTCAACTACCCAATCAAAGCGAATATTTTTAACGAACTTACCAGCATCAGTCAGTGCCGGAAATGTATGAACAATATCACCCATGGATGACATTTTGATAATTAATACTTTCATGATTGCATTAACTCATCAATTGCAGCAGATACTTTTTTTGGTTCTAATAAAGTTAAACAATTAAGATGACCGAATTTACACTGCCTTTCAAAACAAGGACTGCATGCTAGACCAAGTTGCAGCACTTTCTTTTTTTCATTGAGAGGAGGAGTAAATTTAGGGCTGGATGATCCATAGACCACTACTAATTTACGATCCAATGCTGCAGCAATATGCATCAATCCAGAATCGTTACTCACTACAGTGTCTGCTAAGGACAGTAAATCAATTGCTTCAGCTAAATTTGTTTTGCCTGTTAAATCATAACATTGGTGGTTGGTAGCTTGATTAATTTTGTTTGCAACTTCTTGTTCTTTGAAAGATCCAAATAACCATACTTGCCAACCTTGGGCTAATTTCTCTTTTGCAACTTCAGCATAATGCGTATCTGGCCAGCGTTTTGCGGGTCCAAATTCTGCCCCTGGGCAGAGAGCAAGTATTTTTTTTGTAGAAGGATTTAAATTAAATTTGCTAACAGCTTTATAAACTTCTTTAGAATCTATTAATAGAGCTGGTTTGATCGCTTGATAATTTTCTAATTTTTGTTTTCTAGGTAATGCCAAAGCCATGAAACGCTGGATCATCAACGGGTATAGTTTTTCATCTAATATGCGAATGTCATTTAATAATCCGTACCGATATTCTCCAAGCCAACCCGTTCGAATAGGTATTTTTGCCCAGAAGGGTACTAAAGCAGATTTAATGGAGTTAGGTAGCAAGATGGCTTGATCATATTGTTTCTCTCTTAATGATTTTCCTGTTTTATAGCGATTACTTAATTTTAATTCATTATGATTAATAGATAATATAAATTCTTGGCGCACTTCTGGCATACGCTGTAATAATGGTTTTGACCAATTTGGGGCAATGACATCAATTTGACACTCTTCTCGTTGTTTTAATAGCATAAATAAAGTTTGAGCCATAACCATGTCACCCACCCAGGCGGGCGCAACTATTAATATCTGTTTGATCATAGCGTTAAGAGTTTATACTGTGTTCGAAATCTTTAAGAATATAAACTGCCCCACAATAAGGACAAGTTTCTTTACCTGTTTCCGTAATAGGCAAATATACCCGTGGATGTGAATCCCACAAACGCATATTGGGCATAGGACAACAGAGTGGTGTATCCTCAATGGTAATATTATAAGTTTTTTCTGTACTTGCAGTAATTTCTTTAATGTTTTCCATTTCAGCAGACCTATTAGTTATATTGGCATTAATTTTATCATGCAAACTCAAGTGTGACGAGTATAGAAGCATTTGTGTTAAATGCTATAATTTTAAATTTAGTTTTTAGGGACTCTCACAGCTATTTTTACTGCGAATTTAGGATAATCAATAAATGAAAACAATAATTGCAATATTTATTATTTTGATTGGAGTTCTAACGGGATGTCTCTGGTTTGCATCTTCTCCTATTAAGCCTAAGCCGTTTAAAGCAGTATCCATAAGATCTTTCGTTGCTCCTTTAATAAAAATTTCGAAATTAAATACCATTGGACCCTTACCTGGATCTGGTCCAGAAGATATCAGCATCGATACCACTGGAAATTTATATACAGGTTTAGCAAATGGCAATATCGTAAAAATTGATCCAATCACA
>JBGSLN010000158.1:0-9073 GCA_041740675.1 Gammaproteobacteria bacterium
GATGGTTCTGTCAAACATGCAAAAAAAAATTTAGAAGTTAGTTTCCTCATCACTGATACTGCTCATAGTGTTAAAGTAAAATATGCTGGTGTATTACCTGATTTATTTCGTGAAGGACAGGGCATAGTCGTTCAAGGTAAATTAAATGCAGAAAATACTCTCATTGCTGATCAAGTGCTTGCAAAACATGGCGCTGAATACATGCCACCACCGGCAGCTGCAGCAATTCAAGCAGCTAAACTTGCAAAAATAAAAATGGGTGATAAATTATGATCCCTGAATTAGGCCATTTCGCCCTCATACTTGCATTGACTTTAGCAATTATTCAAACACTCTTTCCTTTAATTGGGGCAACCATAAACAAAATATCGTGGATGTTACTTGCAAGACCAACAGCGATTGGTCAATTTATTTTTGTGACCTTTGCATTTTTTTGTTTGATGTATTCTTTTGTCACCAATGACTTTTCTGTTTTATACGTAGCACAAAACTCTAATACTAACTTACCTTTATTTTATAAGGTCACTGCCTTATGGAGTGCTCATGAAGGCTCAATGTTACTATGGATCACTGTGTTAAGTTGCTGGACATTTTTGGTGGCTATTTTTAGTAAGAGTTTACCGCTTGACACCATTGCTCGAGTATTATCGGTCTTAGGGTTTATCAGCATAGGTTTTTTAATTTTTATTCTCACAACTTCAGATCCATTTATTCGTTTACTTCCTAATTTTCCTGCAAATGGTCAAAGTTTGAATCCATTACTGCAAGATCCCGGATTAGCCATTCATCCACCCATGCTTTACATAGGCTATGTAGGCTTTTCCGTAGCGTTTGCATTTGCGATGGCGGCATTACTTAGCGGCCGTTTAGATGCAGCTTGGACACGTTGGTCACGTCCATGGACTTTGGCCGCGTGGTGTTTTTTGACATTTGGAATTACATTAGGTAGTTGGTGGTCTTATCGAGTTTTGGGTTGGGGGGGTTGGTGGTTTTGGGACCCTGTGGAGAATGCTTCTTTTTTACCTTGGCTCACCGGCACCGCTTTATTACATTCATTGATGGTCACAGAAAAAAGAGGGGCATTTAAAAGTTGGACCTTATTGTTGGCGATCTGTGCTTTTGCGTTGAGTTTATTAGGTACTTTCTTAGTCCGTTCTGGAATATTAATTTCTGTCCATGCATTCGCGGTTGATCCAACACGCGGTGAGTATATGCTAAAATTTTTATTTAGTGTGATTGGTATCTCATTATTAATTTATGCTTGGAGGGCAAATAAAATAAAAGGCAGCAGCAACTTTGCTTTATTATCTCGTGAAACTTTATTATTAACCAATAATGTTATTCTAATGGTAGCGATGGCCACGGTGTTGCTAGGAACACTCTATCCATTGATATTACAAGCATTAAATTTAGGAAAAATTTCTGTGGGTCCGCCATATTTTAATGCGGTATTTGTACCCTTAATGATGCCTTTATTTTTTATCATGGCCCTTGGGCCACAAGCGGATTGGCAACAAATGCCTAAAAAAGCTTTATTAGAAAAATTTTGGCTAGTATTTATAGCAGCATTAATTCTTGGCTGTGCTTTACCTTATTTATTTACTGGTACAGAAAATTTATTTGCAACGGTTGGAATAGGTTTAGGGTTATGGATTATCTTTGCGACATTGCAAGGCAGCTATCGACTACATAAAAAAGTGAATTTAAAAAATATTTCTCGCAGCCATTATGGGATGGTTATTGCGCATATCGGCTTAGCTATTACATTAATCGGAATTACCTTATCCTCGATTTACAGTGTTGAAAAAGATGTACGTTTGGCTCCTGGGCAATCCACCCATCTTGCTAATTTCAAATTTGCATTTACTAATATTGCGGCATTAACAGGGCCAAATTATACTGGTTTCATTACGCAGTTTGATGTTACCCAAGATCATCAATTAATGGCAACCTTACATCCGCAACAACGTTTTTTTAGTGTGCAACAAGAGGGTATTAGCGACCCAGGAATTAGTAAAGGGCTTTTTCAAGATTTCTATGTGGCTTTAGGGGAAAAAATGGATACGGATTCATGGGCTGTTCGAATTTATTATAAACCTTTTGTTCGCTGGATTTGGGCTGGAGGTATTTTAATGATGTTAGGTGGCATTATCTCCGTATTTGATAAACGCTATAGAAAACAAAGTTTGAAAAAAATTTTTGATTAAAATGATATTCATAAAATTAATAAAACCAATCATTCCTTTACTCATTTTAATTAGCATAGGCTTTTTTTTATGGCGTGGTTTAGCTATAAATCCAACTTTAGTTCCTTCAGCATTAATTGATAAACAAATACCTGAATTTAATTTGAGAAATTTAATAAGCCCACAACAGACATTGAGCAAGCAAATATTTTTAGGACATGTATCATTGCTAAATGTATGGGCCACTTGGTGTACGGTCTGCGCTAATGAGTATCCAGTTCTCATCGACATTAAAAACACACATTTAGTAACAATTTATGGTCTTGATTATAAAGATGACAGACAAACAGCACTTCGCTGGATAAAAAAATATGGTAACCCATTTGCTAAAATAGGCTTTGATCCTGAAGGAACTACAGCTATTAATTGGGGAGTGTACGGTACGCCTGAAACATTTGTGATTGATAAAAAAGGGATAATAAGGTATAAAGTTATAGGTGAGGTTTCTCATAGAATCTGGCAAAGAATATTATTACCACTGATTGAAAAGTTACAAAGGGAAAGTACATAAGGGAACACTATGAGACTAATAAAATCTGTGTTAGTTATTTTATTGATAAGTATCAGTTGTAAATGTTTTGCAGAAAATAAAATGATCTATTCATTTAATAATAATTCGCAACAGCAGCAATTCGATACATTGACCTATGAACTTCGATGTCTTGTATGTCAAAATCAGAATTTAGCCGAATCTAATGCTACCTTAGCAGCAGATTTAAGAACTCAAATTGCCGAAATGATTGTTAAAGGCTTCAATAATCAAGAAATTGTGAATTACCTTGTAAATCGATATGGCGATTATATTCTTTATGAACCGCCTGTAATGAAAAAAACTTGGTTACTGTGGTTTGGTCCCTTTATTTTGTTAGCTGTAGGCCTAAGTGTGTTGTATATCGCGGTCTATATCATTCGACGTCGAGAAAACAAACTTTCTGAAATATCCACCATAGAAAAACAAAAAATTAAGAGAATATTAAGTGCAATGGAAGAATAATAATGATGTTATGGTTTTGGATTATTCTTACCTTAATGATTGTTCTTGCATGTTCTTTTATAGTATTGCCTTTAATTGGTATTCGGAAAAAATTTTTAATTTCTCATGATGAGATTAATGCTAAATTATATAAAACCCAACTCCTTTCTCTAGAAAATGAATTAGAAAATAACACTATCACTCCACAAATTTATCGCCAACTTACTGATGAACTAAAGCGGGGGTTATTGCGAGATATCAAAAATACACCTGAAAAAAGTCGGAACGAAGTTATTAAACCCAGCTTTTTTACCGCTGCTATTTTATTAATTTTTATTGTTTCATGCTCAACAATACTTTATTTTAAATGGGGTGATAGTAAGCAATTACACCAATATTATTCTGCAAAGTCACATGCAGCTGAAATTAATGATGAAATTAAAAATTTTAAATCACCGGAGCAATTAATAAATAAAATGCTTGCAGTATTACAACAACACCCACACAGTGCTCAAGGTTGGTTTTTGTTAGGTCGATTATACAGTGGCACAGGTAAGTTTCTAAATGCAGAACAGGCTTTTTCGAAAGCTATTGCATACAATCCTAATAAACTAAATTATAAACTTGAATACGCTCAAGCAGATTTTTTTGCGAATAATAAAAGCTTATCTAAGCAGGCAACACTCTATTTGAATCAAGTTATTAGTAAAGAACCAAAGAATTTATCAGCTATTAACCTAATCGCTCTAAATGCTTTTTCACATAAAAATTATCAAGTTGCAATTGATCAATGGGAAGCGCTATTAAATTATTTTCCAGCAAATTCAACCGATGGCCAAGTTATCATGAATGCAATCGTTGAAGCACAAAAAAGGTTAGAGAAACAATCTGTGATAAACGACAGCAATCCTAGAATACAATAAGTCAGATAATTTCAAAGAAATTAACCAACATCACTTTTCAAAATAATAATTTTTGTCTCATAAACTTTGATATTGATCTCGCAAAATTCTTCGCATAATTTTATTTGAGGCTGTGCGAGGTAATTCTTTAACAATCACCACATCATGCAATTTAAATAATGGATTCAGCTTGGCTTTTATTTCTTTTTGAAAAAGGGAAATTATCTCAGTTTTTTCAATTGGCTTTTGGCAGATTACGTAAACAACCAGTTGACTAGGACCCCCATGTTTAGGTTGTACAGCAATGGCAGCGGTTTCTTGAATATTCGTCAAATTATTTAATATTCGTTCAATTTCAGCAGAACTGGTTTTTATCCCACCAAGGTTCATCGTATCATCTACTCGGCCTTGCGCACGATAACAATGTTCTGCAATTTTTTCAATTTGATCACCATGACGTCTCAAGATTTTGCCATTGTAAGTAGGCATGTCAGCAAAATAAACTTTATGATGATCGCGATTCAATAACGTTTGTGACAAACCAATGGATGGAGTAATTAAAGCCACTTCTCCACCGTGATGATTGACTTGATGATCTTCGGATAAGAACACCAGATCTATACCTAGAGTAGGAGTAGAAAAGGTTGCAGGTGTATTTGGCTGAATCAAAGTGCTAGAAATATAAGCGCCTCCAATTTCTGTTCCACCGCAATATTCAATAATAGGTTTTCCATTACCTAACCACATCAAATATAAATAATCATCAGGGCCTGAACATTCTCCTGATGAACTAAAACATTTAATGGATGACCAATCAAAATTTTCCATAACATGTGTTGCTTCCCAAGCTATGACTATGCTGGGAACTAAACCCAAGATAGTGACTTTTGTATCTTGAATAAATTTTCCAAATTCCACTTGAGTAGGTGCATCATTACTTAACACCAGAGTAGCGCCATTAATAAAACAAGCATAGACTAACCATGGCCCCATCATCCAACCTAAATTAGTTGGCCAAGCCACCACATCATGTGGCTGTACATCTTGATGAAAATAAGCATCCACAGCTGCTTTTATTGCCGTTGTATGCGTCCAAGGAATTGCTTTTGGTTCACCGGTCGTGCCTGATGAAAATAAAATATTTATAAAGTCGCTTGGACTACAAACTACAGATTTAAAGTCAGTATTTGTAGAAATAAAATCAGTAAATAAAATGTCTTCTTTCCGTAATAAAACTTTTTTATCATGTGAAATCACTATAGCTGTAGGAGCATTTGCTGCTTTTACTTTATCATAAATTGCAATCTTTTTATGATTACGCACATAATAATCTTGAGTAAAAATAGCTTTTGTTTTGCTAATCTTTAACCGTGTAGCAATTTCATCAGGAGCAAAACTATCAGCAATTGAAACAGCTACACAACCCGCTTTAATAATTGCTAAATAAATTGCGGTGGCTTCAACCGTCATCGGCATGTCGATCGCTATCATATCACCCTTTGAAAACTTGTTAGAAATGCTGTTTGCAATTTTGTTAACTAACGTTTCTAAATCAGCATAAGAAATTTTGGCTAAATTATTTTTTTCATCTTGATAAATAATGGCTGTTTTATCTGGGTTATCTTTAAAACAACTATCAACAATATTCAATTTAGCGCCAGGAAGCCACTGTAACGTTTCAATACTTCCTGTATAGTTAAATATTCTTTCATATGGCGTAGTAAATTTTATATTAACCGCTTTAATTGCATAATCCCAGAATTGTTCAGTTTCAGTCACTGACCACTGAAATATAGCATCAAAATCAGTAAATTTTAATTGCTGCATTGCACGATATAAATTTGTAGATTGGATATCAGTGATACTAGGAATCCAAGCTGGATGAGGCTCAGGTTTATTGGCATAATAATTTTGATAGACTTGTTTAAATTCTTCAAATTTCAATCTAGGTTTTTGACGTAATTTATCTAACATTTTAGTTTTCCAATTTTTTAAAGAGTACTTAACAATCACGAGCACTTATAGCTTTTGCAACTTTAGAATTACTTTGATGCCCTAAATAATTTGATATAAAGTTTCCAGTTTCAACAAGTTTATTTAAATCAACCCCTGTCTTAATATCTAACCCATTTAACATATATAGTACATCTTCAGTTGCGACATTGCCAGACGCTCCCTTAGCATACGGACAGCCGCCAATTCCAGCAACTGAAGCATCAATAACTGAAACTCCCAGCTGTAAAGATGCAAAGATATTCGCGAGAGCTTGACCATAGGTATCATGAAAATGCACTGCGATTTTTCCGATATCGATTTTGTTAGTGATTACTTTCTCTAACAGTTGCTGGGTCTTTCCTGGTGTTCCTACTCCAATAGTGTCGCCGAGTGACACCTCAAAACAACCTAAATCTAATAACCGCTTAGCTATTTCAGCTGTTAGAGTCATATCAGTTTCACCTTCATAAGGACAGCCTAATACACAAGAAATATAACCGCGAATTTTAATGTGATGTTTTTGAGCTTCGACAATTACCTGCTCAATACGTTGTAAACTGTCTTTAATATTGCAATTAATGTTTCGCAAATTAAATGTATTTGATACAGCAGTAAATACTGCAATCGACTTGACGCCATGATGCAAAGCGCGTCCCAATCCCTGCAGATTAGGCACTAAAACAGGATAGTCAACATTGGGTTTTGTGAGAATTAACGAAAGCAATTTTTCTGCATCAGCTAATTGCGGAATTTTAGGTGCTCTAACAAAACTTGTTGCTTCAATTACTTTTAATCCGGCATTCGTCAGTCTATTTATCAATTCGGCTTTAACTGGAGTTGGGATTATTTTTGTTTCATTTTGCAAGCCATCCCTAGGACTAACTTCAACTAATTTAACAGAAGAGGGTAGTTTCATTTTTCAGCCTCAAAAATTAACAGTTCAGAACCTTCATTCACCATATCACCAACATGATAGAGCAATTCTTTTATAATACCATTCGTTGGTGCATAAATTGAATGCTCCATTTTCATCGCTTCCATGGTCATTAATTTAGTACCGCTTTCCACTTTGTCGCCTTTTTTAATACCAACGTAAATAATAGTCCCAGGCATTGGCGCAGCCATTGAGTTATGGCTAGCATTTGCCAACTCTGCAGCTTTTAAAGGATCAAAAATCTCAAAAAACATTTGTTGTCCACGTTGAAATACATAATATCCTTTTTCTGCCCGTACAATTGACAGTTTCTCAATTGAATTACCAGATTCTATTTCAATAAAATCATCTGCATTATTGATGAGCTTGAAAATATATTCAGAATCATGAATACGAATTTGATAATATTCATCATAAAAAATTATTTTTACAGTATAAACCTGATCTTGATATTTAAAACATATTTCTAATTCGCTGCTTAAATTAGTCCGCCACCCATCATTTATATTCCAAGGTGAGAATAAATCCTCTTGATGTTTAAATTGATTAGCAGGATGCAAGATATGGAAGAGGGCAGCTTTTGCTAACAAAATAACGTTGAAGTTTGTCTGTTCTATCAATAACTGTTTTTTATAAGTTTCTATAAATCCAGTATCAAATTTTTGATTTTGAAAACTTTCATGAGATATGAGTGATAACAAAAATTGTGTATTAGTTTTAATTCCTATCAATTGCAAATTGCACAAGGCTTGTTGCATTTTTTCAATTGCCTGATTACGATCCTCGCCCCAGACAATTAGTTTTGCCAGCATTGGATCATAAAAAGCGGAAACTTCATCACCTGACTGAAAGCCCGTATCGACTCTACAATGTTCCGTTTGCAAAGGCCATTGCAGATAAGTAATTTTTCCTATTGAAGGCAAAAATTGATTATAGGGATCTTCAGCATAAAGCCTCACTTCGATTGAGTGTCCTTTCTTTGTAATCTCAGGTTGTTTTAACGGTAAAACACCTCCAGCTGCTACATGAATTTGCCAAGCTACTAAATCTATGCCGGTAATCATCTCTGTTACTGGATGTTCAACCTGCAGTCGTGTGTTCATTTCCATAAAATAGAATTGATTAACATCATCGACTAAAAACTCTATGGTTCCTGCACCAACATAATTTATTGCTTTTGCAGCTTCAATCGCCGCTGTTGCAATTGCATTACGCAACTCATTGGATAAATTGGGAGCCGGAGCCTCTTCAATCACCTTTTGATGACGACGTTGAATAGAGCAGTCGCGTTCAAATAAATGTACATAATTACCATGTGTATCGGCAAATATTTGTATTTCAATATGCCGTGGTTTTTTCACATATTTTTCGAGTAACACTTTATCATCACCGAAATAAGATTTCGCTTCACGTTTTACAGACACGAACGCATCCACAAATTCATTCTCAGAAGATATAACTCGCATTCCTTTACCGCCACCACCAGCTGCAGCTTTTAGCATTACGGGAAAACCAATTTCAATAGCCTGCTGCAGCAAAAATTTTTCGCCTTGTTGATCACCATGATAGCCAGGAACTAACGGAACATTTGCTTTTTGCATGATATTTTTTGCAGTACTCTTTGATCCCATCGCTTCAATTGCTGCAACTGGAGGGCCAATAAAAATAATATGATGATCAGCGCAAGCTTTAGCAAATTGGGTATTCTCAGATAAAAAGCCATAGCCAGGATGAATAGCATCAACTTGCGCCTGTTTTGCCACCTCAATAATTTTATTAATATTTAAATAGCTTTGGGTTGTGGGTGCCGCTCCAACATAATAGGCTATATCGGCTAGTTGAGTATGTAGTGCTTTTTGATCTGCATCAGAATAAATCGCAACAGTAGTAATTCCCATTTTTTTTGCGGTTTTAATAATTCTGCAAGCAATCTCGCCACGATTCGCGATTAATATTTTTTTTATCATTATTTATACTCGTTCTACCTTTTATGAGATCACACGGCTGTTTCTCACATCTTTAT
>JBGSLN010000159.1:0-2782 GCA_041740675.1 Gammaproteobacteria bacterium
TTGGACTTTGTGCATGCGTGACTTTCTCATACAGCGAAGCATTGGGTGTATAGCGAGTGAAAGCGAATAACTCATCATTCATTTCATTATTATGCACTTCATTTAATTCACGAGAAATTTCTTCTTTGATTGCGGCATTAATAAATTCTGGGTCAAGATATTGATTAAGTGATTGCTCATAAAAAAAGTTGTCAGATTCAGTAAAATTCTTAGATAAACCCGTGTAGAATCGACCCTTTTGAATTTTTTTAACCTCTAAACCACCTATGGCCATGGCTTTGAAATAATCTGCAGCAGCCACACCCGCCATTTTTAAATTGAAAGCAGATCGAAACGTCCAAGTTTTAGTAGGATCCAAATTCGGGGGATTATTCTTCTTCATCACTCTTTGAGCAGAAATGAGTTGATTTGGCGTGACACTTTTTAATGGTCGTGTATTTTCGTCTTCGCTATCACCATCACTTAAGTTAATTGGCTCAACATCATCCTCTGAAGAATCATTGGTGTCATCAAAGCCCATTTTTCTTGCCAATATCTTATACGTTCGCGTTTTCGTATCATGTCCATGCCGGATAATTTCAAGTAAATTAGCCTTTGGTTCAAGATTGCTGTTACTCAGGGGAGTACGCCTGATATCTGATTTATACTGCTGATAGTGCGCTTCATGTAACTCATTCGCGATTTCTATTGCAACACGTTGTTCTACTGCAGTTAATTTAACAGCAAGGCGTTCTAGATACCTCTTGTAATATGCTTTATCTGCATCAGTGTACGTATATAAACCTCCATCGTCACCAGTAAAAGTGGTTAAACCCTCCTCTATTATTAGATCGATTACTGTTTCCTCAAACTCATAAATTAATTGATCTGGTGTTTTGATCTCGTCTAATGACTCTTCCTCTGTATCATCATTTATTAAACTGGTTAAGTCTAAACTTGGTTTCTTTTTGTTGTGACCAATTTGATAAGTACTGTTTGATGTTTTAGCCTTTTTTTCCTCTTTTACTGCATTCCAATAGGATTCAATAGCAGGTTTAGGATTGCCACTGCTATCCAAATATCCTGCGTCTATCATCGCTAAAAAGGTTCGGTTATGGCTATAGCCGCCAAACACATTCTTTTCTTGCGCATGTTTGATGATATCAAGCAACATTTTCATATTTCGGGGACTATTTTTCACAATGGCAGCAAAATTAGTAGTCGAAAAAACTTCGCCTTCCGCATATAATTTTTCATGTGCAGCAATTATGGCAGTAATAATTTCTAAAACGGCATCGGGTCTAACTGGCAACGGCTCCTCGAGAACCTGAAAAGCCAATTTTTTAGGAAGTTTGTCCGTTATTTTTGATGGAACAACAAGCCCTAGTTCATCAAGATACTGTTGATAAAAATATTGATCGGTTGCAGTAAAAGGAGGCGGTAATATTGCTTTAACAACATAGTTAGCTTCAGAGCCTGGCTGCGGTATAATATCAAATTTAACCCCAAAAGTGGGATGATTAACCTCAATGCCAAAAACATACTCATCGAGATTCTGTGATCGAAATTTAGCGTCTTGGGCATTTTGAAAAGTCCAAGCATGCACAGGATTTTCAACGGCGGGTTCTACAAACACAAATTCAGCGAGAACTTCATTGGTGCGAGTATTAGTATCATCGCCATGGTAAAGAATTTCAAGGAGATTAGCATCTGGTTTGAGCTTAGGGTTAGTCATTCCTGTTTGTTTTTGCTTTTCAAGCCTCTCATTATATTTCGCCTGTATCATTTTCGCAATTTGCTTTGCAACAATGTTTTCGACGTATGCTGAGTTTTTTTCTAACTCATTCCTATGTAAATCATCTAGACTAGTTATAGCTTTTACGCTGGAGTTTGGATAAAGGGCTTTAATAAGACCATCTAAGCTTAGGTTATACATGTTACATCTCTTTTATATAAGAACTCGACGAATCAAGATTTGGCTTCGTTTGTATCATTATATATTATTCAACCTTAAACCTATTTACGTATACTGATATGTCGTGGGTTATGATGTGTTTGTATGGGGTAAGATCATTAAAACGGAGTATGTCATTCCGAGCAACGCGAGGAAGCTCCTGAAGAACATGAGCAGCTTGCAGGAGATCCTTCGCTACGCTCAGGATGACAAAGACAATGCATGAGCAACCTGCGGGAGATCCTTCGCTTACGCTAAGGATGACAAGCGCTGTCATCCTTAGCGTAAGCGAAGGATCATAAAAAAGCATGTGCGCAACCTGTAGAGATTCCTCACGTTGCTCGGAATGACATAGGATGGTTATCGTCAGCCGCTAGCTAACATTTACCCTTTTGACCATCAGGTAAAATCGCATTACAAATTGAACCCGCAGATGCTAATTGCTTAGCTGAAATTTTGGCTTTAGAAAATATGGCTGATTCAAAATTTGCCCCAGATACATGCGCTCCAACAAAATTCGCTCCAGTAAAATTAGTTCCAATAAATTGGCCATTTGAAATATTTGCATTGCTAAAATTTGAATAGGATAAATCTACACTATCATAAAAAATATATGGGGCAAATACGTCAGAAAAATTTGAATTTTGTCTTTGAGTTTGAGAACCAACCAAAAAAGAAGCTCGAGATAGATCCGCATCTTGTAAATAAAGTGGGCCTAAAACATTTGTTTGTAAAAATTGCACGTCACTTAAATCACATCCAGCACATTTTCCTGTAGTTTCAAATTGTTTGAGATCCTCTGGATGTAAATTTACATTAGCAATCGCAAAGATAGGCACTAAAGCTAGC
>JBGSLN010000160.1:0-26411 GCA_041740675.1 Gammaproteobacteria bacterium
GAGTTACATATTTTTGCCCAAGATGAATTCTAGCCATATCATCTGGGGTATTGATCATAAAAAAAAGCATGAATGTGATTAGATTAACACCAATCAAAATTGGAATCGCATAAAGGATACGGCGAATGATGTATATTAACATAATATTATTTTAGCTTTTTTATTTTTTTATGTTGTCTTTGCCAGTACCCAATCACCACTGGCGTGATAATAATTATTATTACTAATAATAAAACAAACAATGGCCATAACATAGGTTTATTCCATTGATTTTGTTTTTGAATACGCAAATTCTTATCAATTTTTAAATATTTTAGGGTGTTGTGTGCCACTGCATTTGGTTTATTATTGCTAACCCATTCTTGTGATAAAGCGAGATTTTTTGGAAAAAATCCCCAAGCCCAAGGCGCATCGTATTCAACAATGTCCAGCATTTTATTAATCACAGCTTGGCGTTCTGCCCCATTCGGCAACTCTTTCATTTGCGCAAATAACGCATCATATTCAGGATTTTGATAATTTGAAGCGTTTTCACCTCCATATTTAACTTTGGCATTAGGGCCATATAAAAGAAATAAAAAATTTTCGGGATCAGGATAATCAGCTTGCCAGCCCCACATATATAATTGTACATTGCCTGTTCGCATTTTTTCTTGAAAGCGATTGTACTGTGTTGCACGAACATTAAGCTGAATACCTAATTTTGCAAATTGTTTTCTTAACCAGCCTAGCATCGCATTGCTATCAGGACCTTGTTCTACTGGTGAGTCAAAATATAAAATTAAAGGTTGTCCTGTTTTTGGATCTATCCCATTAGGATATCCAGCTTCGGCCAATAATTTTTTTGCTTCAGTAATATTTTTTCGTTCTGCCTTACCATTAATCCAGTCATAGATATAGGGATCTATGCCCTGCATCCCACTTTGGTAACCAAATACGCCTGGAGGAATTGGGCCTTGAGCAACTAATCCTTGTCCATTTAAAAAAATTGATACATATTCTTCAAAATCCAAAATGATGGAAATTGCTTGCCGCAACTTTCTAGCTTGCTCAGTATTACTTCCAACTACAGAATCAAGCATATTAAATCCCAAATAAAAATTTGCGGGGCTTACCATTGTGCTTAATTTCAAGTTCATTCCTTGCATTGCAACGCTTAAATGAGGTTTACCTTGTTGATCCAAGCTGATCACTTTTTCAAAATTATCAGAGCTAATTCCTGAAGCATCATAATAACCCTGCAAAAATTTAGCCCATCTTGGTATACTTTCTTTTTCCAAACTCAAGTGCAATCTATCAATGAAAGGTAATTTTTCATTTGTACCAGGATAAAACTCTTGATGAAAATTAGGATTTTTTTCAAGAATAATTTCTCGATTTGGATTATTTTCTACCATCATATATGGTCCAGTGCCAATGGGAAAAAAATCCATTGTGATATTTTTTTTCTGCAAAACATTTTGAGAATAAAATTTATCTGCTTCCCAGGGCACAGGTGAAAAAAATGGCATTGCTAGCCAATAGATAAACTGCGGATATTTTCCTTTTAGAATGATTTGATAAGTATAACGATTTAATGCTCTGGCTCCTGTCAAATTAAATTGGGTTAAATTAATAAATTGATCTCCTTTTTTCTGACTTAGCATTTTATTAAAATCTCCCAACCCCATAATATAACCACTCATTAAGCCAAATATAGGTGATTGTACTTTTGGATTGGCTAAACGTTTAATTTCATAAACATAATCTTCGGCAACGAGTTCACGAGTTCCTTTTTGTTGGAAGTCATTAGGAGATTTAATATGAGTCAAATTACTCTCAGTCAATCCATGGTATAAATAAGTGCCATTGTTTGATTTTTCAAATGCTGGATGCGGTTGATAATAAATGTTAGGTTGAATAGTAATTTCATAAATACTGTGATCAACTAAATTTGCTGGATAACCCTCTGAAACCTCTTTGCCATTTTTATCATAATATTTTACTGTTGGCATTGCTGCGGCTGTTAAAGGCACTAATTGATAGGGTCTATATATATAATGATATTGTAAGGGTGGCTCATAAATTTGGGTGATAAAAATAGTTTCATTTGCACTATATGATCGGGCTGGATCTAGTGTTTTAGGTTGTTCATCAAATGAAGAATAATAAGTTATTTCATTAACTGCATTATGATCATGTGGATTATTAAAAGAATGTCCACCACAATCAGCTAGCAGCACAGAAAGCAATAATAGTGTAATAAGTTTATACATGGTATTAATTTTTATTATATTTTATACCTCTCGCGAATAAGTTTTAGGTTTCTTACCCGCTCCTATGAACTACGCTGTAACAACACAAGTAATTGTTTTTCATCCAGTAAAGGTATTCCAAGTTCTGTCGCTTTAGTTAATTTAGATCCCGGTGCTTCTCCCACAATCACATAAGATGTTTTCTTGGAAACAGTTCCACTCACTTTTGCACCACGTCGTTCAAGATCTTCTCTAATTTCTTCTCTTGACATATTAGAAAAACTGCCGGTAATCACAACAGTTTTGTCCCTCAACAATTGATCTTTTTCTACAGTATCCATGGTTTCATTCCATGAAATACCATGCTGCAATAACTTATCAATAATTTTGCGATTCTGCTTTTCATGGAAAAAATTAAGAATATTTTCTGAGACTACTGGTCCAATGTCAGGCAAACTTAATAGTTCTTCTATTGAAGAAGTCATTAATTTATCAAGCTTCTTGAAATGCTTTGCGAGTAGTTTTGCAGTTGCTTCGCCAACTTCGCGTATTCCAATCGCAAAGATGAAGCGCGCTAACGTTGTCTGTTTACTCGCTTCTATTGCCTGAATTAAATTTCCAGCAGACTTCTCTCCCATCCGTTCGAGCTCAACAATTTGTTGCTGTTTTAAACTATAAATCTCTGCTACATTGTGAACCAACTCTTTATCAACTAATGCTTCTACTAATTTATCTCCTAGGCCATCAATATCCATTGCTTTGCGAGAAGCGAAATGTTTTATGGCTTCTTTTTGCTGGGCTGAACAAATTAATCCTCCGGAACATCTTGCTACTGCTTCTGTTGATTTTTGAATTACTGCTGAATGGCATACAGGGCAATGCGTAGGTAAAGTAATTTTCATTGCATTAATAGGTCGTCGTTCTAATACTGCAGCAACCACTTCTGGAATAACATCACCTGCTCTACGTACAATCACTGTATCACCGATAAAAATATTTTTTCGATGTACCTCATCCATGTTATGCAAAGTTGCATTTCGAACAATTACACCGGCAACTTTTACTGGTTCTAATCGCGCAACTGGTGTCAGAGCACCCGTTCGTCCAACTTGAAAATCAACTGCTTTAAGTACTGTTAATTCTTCTTGTGCTGGAAATTTATAAGCTATAGCCCAACGAGGTGCACGAGAAACAAATCCAAGTTTTTGCTGTAAGCTAAAATCATTTACTTTTATCACCATTCCATCAATTTCATAGGGCAATTTTTCTCGTTTAGTTAACAATGTCTCATAAAATTTTTGACAAGCTTCGATGGATGAAAATACTGCTCGCTCAGTTGTAACTCGTATACCCCATTGTTGTAACTGATCAAGCAATTCTTTATGTGTGGTTATAGCAAGACTCTCAGAAGTTAATCCAATCCCATAAGCAAAAAACTCTAAAGGTCTACTCGCAGTAATATTTGGATCAAGTTGACGCAAACTACCTGCAGCTGCGTTACGTGGATTGGCAAATATTTTTTCATTTTCAGCAACCGCTCTTTGATTATAGCGATTAAAACCTTCCAATGGCATGTAGATTTCCCCACGTATTTCTAATTTGTCTGGAATAGTTTTACCTCGTAAAACTAATGGCACAGAACTAATCGTACGAACATTCTGTGTGATGTCTTCACCCGTTTGTCCATCACCCCGTGTTGCTGCACGTTTAAATTTTCCATGTTCATACACTATACTTACAGCTACACCATCAAACTTTGGTTCAACAGCATAATTAATTGCATCTAACGTTTTTAATCGATCAAATATCCGCTTATTAAAATTAAAAATTTCAGCTTCATTAAAAGCATTGTCTAAAGAAAGCATTGGTATCTCATGTTGCACTTCAGCAAATTCACTCAATGGCTTATCGCCCACTCGTTGGGGAGGAGAGTCTTCTGTAATTAATTCCGGATGATTTTTTTCAAGATCTTGCAGTTGTCGAAATAAGCGATCATATTCCGCATCAGGAATTGTTGGTGTATCTAAAACATAATAGCGATAATTATGTTCATTGATTTGTGCTTTTAGAGCATCAAGTGTTTGTTTTATTTTTTCATTATGACTCATTTATGCAACAACACTCATCTTATCTAAATGATGTTGAATTGATGCAATAAAATGTTTCTTAGCATCGGTAGTGAAAACTTTACAGCGCTTTTCCATTAGTATGCCATCTAAGCTATCTGCTAATTGTTGTGCTGTATGGATAAATGTATCTAGTGCTTCTAGATTATGTTCCGGACCAAGCAACTGCATGAATAGAACTAACCCTGCACATTGACATGATCCTATTCCAGCCATGCTAAAAGAACCTGGTTCTGTAACTTGAGCTACACTAAATAGAATTTTCCCATCTCCATTTGCAGATTCATGACGATGGAAAATCGACATTTTTCCAAAACGGAACTTTGCAGATAGCAATGCTTGTAATAAATCATAACCAAAAAATTGTTGTCCTTCTTGCGGCATTACATGCAGTGTCAATAAGCTTGAGGGTTGAAAATTTGTAGGTATGTCATTTGCAACTTGTTGAAGATTTTGCTCGTCAGCTGGTTTTAAAAGTGGTTTGTTTGCAATGGTATTTTCTATTTGTGTTGATCCTAAATTATTGTTTGTATTTATTGAATGAACAATATTAACAGGATTCTCTTTAGATATTATTGATTGTGAAGTTTGTACAGTATGTTTCAATGTAGGATGAATAATGAAAGAGTCATCTTCTATTACAAGAGTATTCAACCTAGGCTCAACATGAGTGCTAGAATCATCCGTTTCACTGATCAGATTACCATGATTAACTTGGCTTGTATTTTTCGCAATGTTGTTCGAAGCATTAACAACTAATGCTTCAAATTCATTATCATAGTCAATAGTAGTACTTTTTCCATTGTTTTTTAGCGACATGGTTAAAATATCTTTTTCGTCTTCATTAAATCTATCAAACTCATCTAATTCTGACGTCTTATAATCATTAGATTTAACTCTGGTGCGAAACGAGTAAATGAAGAGTAATAATAAAATCACTCCGGCAAAAATTAATAAAATTAGAGACAAATCTTTTTCCATATACCTCTCCCAATAGATACTTCTTTAAGCTTCAGCCATTTCCACTGCTTCTTGAACATCTACTGCAACTAAACGCGATACTCCCGGCTCACGCATAGTCACTCCAATAAGATGGTCCCCCATTTCAATCGCCAATTTATTATGACTAATGAAAACAAATTGGACTTCTTTTGACATCTCTTTTACAAGATTACAATAACGGCCTACGTTTACATCATCCAAAGGCGCATCAACTTCATCTAACATACAAAATGGTGCTGGATTGATTTGAAACATTGAGAACACTAATGCTAATGCTGTTAATGCTTTCTCACCACCAGACAATAAATGAATCGTACTATTTTTCTTACCAGGTGGCCGTGCCATGACTGTGATTCCTGTTTCTAATAAGTCTTCTCCAGTCAATTCTAAATTTGCACTACCTCCACCAAAGATTTTTGGAAATAAAGCTTCAAAATAACCATTCACTTTATCAAATGTTTCTTTGAATTTTTGTCGCGTTTCTTTATCAATTTTGCTAATAGCTGCTTCTAATGTTTGCAAAGCTTTTTCTAGATCCTCATTCTGTGCATCAAGATACACTTTGCGTTCAGAAACTTCTTTAAATTCATCAATAGCTGCTAGATTAATTGGGCCCAAGCGATTAATTCGATGTTCAATTGATTCTAACTGTGATTGCCAACTATTTTCTTCTGCTTCAGCTGGTAATTCTTTTATTACTGTTTCTAATTCAAAATCCATCTGTTGAAGTTGCTCTTCCATTGTACTTCGGCGAACTTTAACATTTTCTAAACTCATTCGTTTTTGTTCTAGCTGATTACGCAGCTTATCGGTTTTTGCTTCACCTTCATGTCGCTGATTAGTCAGTTCTCGCATATCAAAATCAATACTAGCAAGTTTTTGTCGTGCCTCAACTAAACTTTTTTCTGAATATAATTGCTTTTCTAACAAGATTTCGAGTTGTTGCTTTAATTCATGTACTGGCTTATCTGCATTTTCTAACAATGCTTCCAGTTCAGTTTTACGAGCACTCAAATGCGCCACAGTTTGTTTATTTCGTTCAATATTTTGTTGTACATTATTCAATTGTGTACTAACTGATTCATAACGCAATGCAAGTTCATGGGCAGTATCTTTATATTCTCGAACAAACTGCCGTTGATTATCCATTTTTGCTCGATAAGTTTCCCTTACGGCTATTAATTTTTCTCGTTCTAATGCATCTGCTTCTGCAGCTATGTTCGCTTCATTAAAATTAGTTTCTGCTAAACTTAATGCCGTTTCAGTACCTGTCATTTGTTCTTTTGCAGTATTAATAGACTGTATCAGTGATTGATAGCGATCTTTTTGCTGTTTTATTTCGGCTTGCTTTGATTTTAATGTTGCTTGTAACTCTGCAAGTTTTACCGATATTTGTCTTAATTGAAGTTGAATATCTTCACGTTGTATTTCTAGTTGCTGTAATGATTGTTGCTGTTCTAAACGTTGTTGTTCTAATTCAATAATAGTTTGTTGTAACAGTTGTAACTTTTCTTTTAACTCACTAATTTCTTTTTGTCGCTCAATCACACCTACTTTATTATTTTGACCATGCGCTACACGCAACCAACCTGCACCCAGCCAAATACCATCTTTGGTGATAATTGATTGACTCGCAGCCAATTCAGGTAAAATTGTTACTGCCTCTTGCAAAGTTTCTACTGGTTTAATCATAGCTAATACAGCTTTAATTGTTGCACTCGCTTCAACATAATCTGCTAGAGATGGTTGCTGGTCTGAATTTACTTTTGTGAGAGCCTGCTTATCAACAAACATTAAATTGCCATGCTTTAATTCACTAATATAGTTGGTTATTGATGTAATATCGTCAATACAAACTGCTTCAAGAAAGTTGCCTAATACAGTCTCAACTGCTTTTTCCCAACCACTTTTAACTTTTAATGTTTCAGCTAAACGCTGATTATCATTAAGTGAGTGTTGCTGTAACCATTTAATGACAGAATCATCTTTTTGCCGTAGCGCCGCTTCTTGTAATGCTTCAAGTGAAGCGAACTTGCCGCGTGCTTGCTGATCTGCATTACGTTTTTCATCAATCTGCTGTTGTGTATGCTGTAGTGCTTCTCTCGCTGTATGAATCCCTTGTCTAACATCATCTAATTGATGTTGCAACTCTTCTTGTTGCTGTTCTGTAGTCACTACATTATTTTGTAATAGAATCACAGTTTCATCTTCATCATCAATTTGAATATTTTTTTGTTCTAATTGTAACTGACTAAAACGTGAATTTATTTCTTGTTTTTTCTGTTGCAAATGTTGAATGCGAGTTTGTTCTACTTGAGCTGTTTGTCGTGCTTGTTGAGAATGTTCATTAAATACATCCCAATTTAATTGCCATTCATGCAATGTATCTTCAACTGCTGCTAATTGTTCCTGAGCTAATTCTGCTTGCTCTTTAGCAGTAGCGAGTTTTGGTAATAAGATTTCACTCTCTTGTTTCAACAACAAAAGACTCTCGGTATCTTGCTGTAATTGCTCATTTGACATACTAAAATTTTCATTTATTTGATGATAATCTTCAGTAAGTTGCACTAACCGCTCTTGTTGATGTTGCTTAGATTGCTCCAGGCGACTAATTTCCGCTCCAATTTTATAATAATTTGCTTGGGCTTCATTAACTTGATCATTTGCAGTAATTTGACTTTCACGTTTTTCTTCATAATCAGCATCAATTCGACGAATGGTTGCAATCGCTGCTTCTAATTCAGTTTCAGATTCTAAAATAATATATTGTTGCTGTTGTAACTGTTGGTCGAAGACACTCCATTGTAAAGCATATAATTGTGCTTTTATCACTCGTTCATCTTGTTTCAATATTTTAAAGCGCTCTGCTGCTTTCGCTTGGCGATCTAATCGATTTAATTGTGATTCTAACTCACCGCGAACATCGTTTAATCGTTCTAAATTTTCGCGAGTATGTTTAATACGTAATTCAGTTTCATGACGGCGTTCTTTATATTTAGAAATTCCAGCAACTTCTTCGATATAAGCTCTAAAATCTTCAGGTTTTGCTTCAATCAATCGAGAAATAGTATCTTGCATGATGATGGCATAACTTCGTGGCCCTAACCCAGTGCCAAGAAAAATGTCTTTGATATCTTTTCGCCGGCAGCGTGTGCCATTTAAATAATAATTTGACTGACCATCTCGAGTTACTTCTCGCTTTATTGATAATTCATTATAGCTAGAATATTGTCCGCCCAAACGCCCCTCAGTATTATCAAATGTTAACTCTATCGAAGCATGCGCAGCCGGTTTTCGACCTGATGAACCATTAAAAATGACATCCGTCATTGATTCGCCACGAAGATATTTAGCTGAGCTCTCACCCATAACCCAACGCACTGCATCGATAATGTTAGATTTACCGCTTCCATTAGGTCCAACCACAGCAACTAGATTACTCTTAATTGCCACTGTAGTAGGATCCACAAATGATTTAAAGCCCGCTAATTTAATACTTTTTAACCGCATTTACTTCTGCCCCTGGTTCGAAATAGTCGTTTCCGTTGTAAAAAAAATTATCTGAATTCGAAGGTCAAATTCTACCTGACCCTCCTTAGGAAAAAAAGCAATTCTGCTCATTATTAGTTACATTATAATTTTGATAATTAATTGAGTTAGCAATTATGTTACAGAGTTTGTAAGGTTACCTGTTTTATCGAACTTATCGATGTAAACTTCATCCTAATCTTAAAACTATGCTATTATACTTAACGCACATAAATTTTCCGCTAAGCATCCAAATGAGTGTGCGTTAAGTATATATTACCTTAATTTTGATTGAGTAATCCGATGAAACCAGTACGCGGTAAACCCAGAAAACCGAGTAGTCCACTACTTAAAGGCAAACAGCAACGACAACCGAAACGTTGGTTATTAACTGCGTATATCTATTTGGTGATGTTTTTGAATGGGATGATCGTGTTATTAAGTTTTTTGGCCATTGCATATATTGGCCAACAAAAAACTATCAATCCTACGCTTTATAGCCCTACTACTTATGGTTTGGTACTTTTTCTCGCGATTTATAATATCTTTTGTTTGAGCAATTTATTGAAAATGCAGCGCTGGGCATTTTGGGGATATTGTCTTGGAGGACTCGCAACACTCATCCTACTCACCGTGCTGGATCATTCTACCAGCAAGCTCATTTCGAATGTCCTTTTTAGTCTTGGTAATCCCTTTATTCTATTTTGTTTACTTTTTATGGGTGGAAAACGTAGTGCTTGGCATGAAATGTCTACAACAACTACAACACATTTGTCTTAATTTTTGTTATAATGATTAATTAATAATAAGAGGATATTTTAATGGCCAAACTACCTAAATTGAGCGACTTCGCCGATGTATCAGGTTTAATGAATAAAATGAAATCTGCTCTTGATAATATTACAGGTCCTGGCGGTTCAGTTGTGACTGCCGAAGCCTTAGCACAAGAAAAAGATCCTATCAAAGCAAAACTGCTAGAAGTAGAATTATTAATTAGCCAGCTACACGAAATGATGGTAATACAAAACAAAACTATTAACGAGTTAGAATCAAAATATGCGATTGTAAAAAAATTAGCTACCGACGCACTTGTTAGTAAAGAAGAAATTAAACCCTCAGTTGAATCTCCAGTAGAAACAACCACTTCAGCTGTAAAAGAAGATGCTTCTGAAGTAAAAGAACCGCCCAAGGACTAATTAGGCTCTATACATTTCTGTATTATAATTAATCCTCGTCTTCGGTAAAATGTTCATCAAAAAGATAATCTAAATCTTTTTGTAGCCTTGAACGTTCAATATGGTCTTCAATGGCTCTTCTAACCTCAAGCGCATGCTCAGGATTTTTATCTTTTATTTTCAAACCCCGTTGCACATCACTATCGTCTTCAGTTATGTTTTCTTCTTCATCGAGCGATGCGTCATCTAAGTAGACCGAATCAGCAGAGCTTTCAAAATCACCATTATCATCTTCGTAGGACATATTACCTTCCACTCTAAATTGGATACTTAATTAATATAAAGTATAGTAAAAAATATTCGGAAGTTTAGGTTGGATTCTTAATTTTGGCAAGATTTATTTGACGAAAAATACCTAGCAGGATCAGACACTCCTAATTCTGCAAAAGCATTTTTGCGAATGGTGCAGCTATCACAAACTCCACAAGCTAAACCCTCAAGGTTTGCTTGATAACAAGTAGTTGATAAGGAATAATCAACCCCCAGCTCTAAACCTAATTGAATAATTTCTTTTTTATCCAACTTGAGCAAGGGTGCCTCGATAGTAAAATTTAATTCGTTTAATACTCCAGTTTTGGTTGCTAATAGTGCCATTTTTGTAAAAGCTTCCAGATACTCTGGACGAGTATCTGGAAAACCATAATAATCAGATAAATTTGCCCCAAAAAAAACCTTTTCAGCCCTGACAGACTCAGCCCAAGCTAAAGCAAACGATAAAAATATAGTATTTCTAGCTGGAAAATAGGTCGTTTTGATTCGGTTAGAACATTCATAATTAGGAACAGCTGTATGGGAATCAGTCAAAGCAGCACCAGGCATTTCACCTAAGTTGACAGTGATAATTCTGAATTCCTTCGCTTCAAGGCTTTCAGCTATTCGCGCGGCACTTTGCAACTCAACCTGATGCTTTTGTCCATAATCAACTGCTAATGCATAACATTGATAATCTTGATGTCTAGCAATAGCCAAACAGGTTTGTGAATCTATACCTCCTGAGAGCAAAATAATAGCTTTAGCTTGCTTCACAACGGCTGCGCGCTCCCAATTTTCGTTGGAATACCATCTTGAGTTAAAACTGTATAACCCACTTTGCGCCAATTGATATTTACATTCATTCCTTGTGTTTCATATAACAATTGAGCATCTATTTGATCTAAATCTAAAGCAGGATCACCCGATAATGGTTGAAATACTACTAAATACAAACTAGTGTTGTTCCAACCAATTTCATAAGGATCATCAATTATTCTTACATCAGTTCCTTGTGGTACTTCTGCAAATAATTGAGCAATATCTTCTGGAAATAATCGAATGCAGCCAGAACTAGCTTGTGTTCCTATACTTGCAGGATCATTTGTTCCATGGATGAGATAATCAGGATTCGATAATCGTAGTGCAAAAGCACCTAAAGGATCTTGTGGACCTTCTGGAATTTGCGAAGGTACATTGGTATATCCTTGGTTTGCGAGTGCTTGCAAAATATCTTTAGGAGCATACCAAGTAGGATTCACAATCTTTTCAATTACCTTTAATACACCTAACGGTGTACCCCAACCCTGTTTACCAATTCCAACAGGGAATGTCATCACTTGATTACTTGCAACGTTGTAATAGAATAATCGCTTTTCTGCAACATTGACCACAATCCCATCACGAGGTCCCGGCGGTAACATAAATTCAGAAGGAACTTGCACATGAAAAAATAATGGGATTTCTTGAGGATTATATTGAGAATTGGCTGCCGCCATTGCGTCGTAACCAATGTCAAAACGTCGTCCAATTTTATAAAAATTATCGCCCCAACTCACTCGTGATTGCTGCAGTTGACCCAAAATACTATTGTTACCATCAGGCATTTGAAAATCTAAACTATAACTAACCTGGGTTAGCGCCACACCGACTAAAACAGCCATACCGATTTTTTTTATTGTAAACATCATTGAACTCTTACCTATTATCGTTAAAATTTATATCCAATAAAATTGCGCACAATTATGCCATATAAAATCACTGTTGCATATTTCTTTCGAACACGGTAATGTGTGCTCTGGAATTACTAAATCTTTGGAGACTAAATATGCTAAAAAAATTAGGGATTTCTGTATTATTATGTTCAGTTGCTGTGGGCTTAGCTGCTTGCGGTCAACAAGGTAGCGGCAGCGAACCTGCAAGTTCTACTACTACTACAACTACTGCTACCCCTGCAAATGGTTCTAGTTCTACTCCAGCAAGTACTACTGGTTCTTCTACTACTACAACAAATACTTCTGGTTCTAGTAGCGGTCAATAACCAATTACCGTATTTATATTAAAAGGAGCAGCCTTCTGCTCCTTTTTTATTACTTTTTTAGAATTATGGAGAATACTATGTCATTTCAACTTCCCAATCTGCCTTATGAGATGGATGCGCTCGAACCTTACATTTCTAAAGAAACACTAGAATATCATTATGGCAAACATCATAAAACTTATGTTGATAATTTAAATAAATTAGTTGAAGGCACCGATGTTGCGAAAAAAACTTTAGAAGAAATAATTAAGTCTTCAACCGGTGGAATTTTTAATAATGCTGCGCAAGTATGGAACCACACTTTTTATTGGCATTGCATGAAACCTCATGCCAGTCAAGAACCAACAGGTGCTCTTGCTAAAGCCTTAAACCATGCCTTTGGTTCTTTGGCAGAATTTAAAGAACAATTTAGTAAAGTCGCAGCCACCACGTTTGGTTCTGGTTGGGCTTGGCTTGTTAAAACTAAAGAAGGAAAACTTGAAATTGTTAGCACAAGCAATGCAGCTAATCCAATGACAGAAAATAAAAAGCCTTTATTGACTTGTGATGTTTGGGAACATGCTTATTACATTGATTATCGTAATGCTCGTCTAAAGTATATCGAAAACTTTTGGCACTTAATCAATTGGGAGTTTGTAGAAACTCAATTTGAAAATTAATTGAGTGATCATGAATGAAATTGCATGAAAAATTTTTTCATGCAATTTTAAGTGTGAAGAGTGTAAACACACAACAATGTATGCAAGACCTGTTGTGTCATGTGAGGTGAAAACTATTATGTCTACTAGTGCATTAATGCCTGCTTATTCTCGTTTAGCTGTGAACTTTACTCATGGAAAAGGTTGTTGGATTTTCGATGACAAAGGTAATCAATATCTAGATGGATTAGCCGGTATTGCTGTCAGTGCATTAGGTCATTGCCATCCGAATATTGTCGCAGCTATTAAAGAACAAGCAGACAAATTAATTCATATATCAAATACGTTTGTGATTGAAGAAACTGAGCTGTTAGCGAATGAATTAATGACGCTGACAAAAATGGATAAAGTTTTTTTTGGAAATTCAGGCGCAGAAGCCAACGAAGCTGCAATTAAATTAGCACGCTTATACGGACATGCAAACCAAGTGGAAAATCCAGAGATCATTGTAATGGATAAGGCCTTCCATGGCCGTACTTTAGCAACACTGAGTGCTTCGAGTAGTCGTAAAATTCAAGCAGGCTTTGAACCTCTCGTTACAGGCTTTGTACGTGCGCCATTTAATGATATCAAAGCCATCAAAAAAATTGCTACTCAACGTAAACATATCGTCGCAATACTACTAGAACCCATCCCTGCCAATAGCGGTATTATTATTCCTCAAGATAATTACTTGTCTGAACTTAGAAAAATTTGCGATGAACATCAATGGTTATTAATGCTTGATGAAATTCAAAGTGGTGTAGGTCGTACAGGTAAATTTTATGCCTATCAACATGAACCAATTATTCCTGATGTCGTTTCTTCAGCTAAAGCACTTGCAAATGGAATTCCAATCGGTGCTTGTATGGCTCGTGGTGATATTAAAGATCTATTTCAATCAGGTAAACATGGTTCAACCTTCGGCGGTAACCCCTTTGCAGCACATGTCGCAAGAGCCGTATTAAAAACTTTCAGAGAAGAAAAAGTTGTAGAAAATGCAGAAAAAATCGGATCTTATTTATTAAAATCACTAAAAGAATGTTTAGCTGATTTCAATCATGTTAAAGCTATTCGTGGTAAAGGCTTATTAATTGGTATTGAATTAGATAAGCCCTGCAAAAATATTTATGAAATTGGTTTACAAAATAAAGTGCTTTTTAGTGTGACCGCCGAGAATGTGATCCGAGTTGTTCCCCCTCTTATTATTTCTCAACAAGAAGTTGATATACTGGTTGAACGCTTGACGAAAACTATCAAAACATTCTATGAAGTATTTTGACATATCACCCCTAATTACTGAAAAAATAGCAGTTTTTCCAGGTGATATTCCATTTCATCGTAATGTAGCTTTGCATATTGAAACTGATCATTTAGAACTTTCAGCCATCCATAGTACTTTACATCTAGGAGCGCATGCAGATGCCCCTATCCATTATCATAAAAATGGTGCGGCAATTGCTGATAGAAGTTTAGATTATTATTTTGGCGACGCACAAGTGATCAGTGTCTCTTCAAAAAATTCAAGAATTTATCCTGCTGACATTGCTCAGGTAAAGCTTAAAGCAAAACGTATTTTATTTAAAACAAATTCTTTTCCAGATCCCAATCAATGGCAAAATCAATTTACAGCCCTGTCTCCTGAATTAATCGATTATTTAGCTGCAAATCAAGTCATTTTAATTGGCATAGACACGCCCTCCATTGATCCGGCTAATTCCAAAAAATTAGAAAGTCATCAAGCAGTTTTCAAACATGATTTTGCGATTCTAGAAGGATTAGTACTAACGGAAGTTCCTGATGACTTATATCAACTCATTGCTCTGCCCTTGAGAATTGCTAATGCCGATGCTTCTCCCGTAAGAGCTATTTTAGTTCCGCTTTAATGCAGTATACTCTTCACTTTTCAAGTGTAGCTTAAATCAGTTATTTCCAAAAATTTTCTTAGGATTTAGACCTTCAGCAAAAACCTCAAAAGCTCGTAAAAGAGATTCGGATTTAACTTTATCTTCTTTCATTGCTGAATTTAACCACGAAGTCATTATTCCTCCCGACTGTTTATCTAAGCTTTGCAGCGAGCTAAAATCAATAAGATATGACTCTGGAACAATAACAAGAATTTTAAAAGTATTATTATATGCCTCATAAATATTTTCTTCATTGCCATTTTTTGCTTTTTCAATACTCATCATTAAAAGTTTATTTAAAGCGGGCAAATAATCTTCACATTTTTTAAAACATGAAATGGCATAATCCATAAAAACATCTTTTTTGGGCTTCTCCACAAAAAAAGCAGAAGAAAAGTTTGTTTCAATGGAAGAAGACTTAGCTAAAGAAAAATAAATTTGCCCCACACAATAATTAACATATGCAATATCAGTTTCAATAATTTCTGCAGGAAAGATAAAGTGAGCTAAGTCCAGTGGGGTTATTTTAGATAGATAATCATACATATTTTGATCTTCAGAGCCATTCTGAGCCCAAAAACTTCTAAAAAATGTCGTTATCATTTCATCAGTTCCGTCCAGAATGATTTTTTTTAAATCCTTATTATTCAAGCCAATTTGATCTTTTAAATTTATCTTTTTTAATAAAAATCCAATTATTTCTAGTTTTTGAAATTTAACTGCATAATTCAATGCAGTTCCATCCCAATCTGCATCGATCAAATTAGGATTTTGTAGATACAACTCTTCGAGTTGTTTAAGCTCTCCATTACGAGCTGTAGCAATCCAAACTTTTACAATATCATCCTGAATAAAGATTTCCCTTTCTTGATTGGCTGAAGGATTAATATTTTGTTGCTTTGAAACTTCTTCCGTTAAAAATTTAACTATTTCGGCGCGCTTATTTTGAGATGCATAATCAAATGCATCTAAACCATCCCATTTTACACTGAGAATCCCAGGATTTTTTTGGTATAATTTTTTTATGGTTTCCAGATCTCCTTCCTGGGCAGCAATGATCCAGCATTGTATAATATTGTCTTGTATCGGCTCATAATTATACTGCATCATAATAATAACCACCTATATAATTTATTGATTAGGACTTGCGAAAAACTCTTTGGCTATCCTTAGTACAAAAGATTTATCTAAGCTTTATAGTTTTCTATTATAATGGCTAACTAGTATATGTCAAGAGCTAATAGTTAGGGTAAGGAAAAGAAAAAGTTATGGCGGCACTAATCTTTTGTCCATCTTAGTGAGTTTAATGTGCATCATGATTTTAGTTTCAACAATCTCTGTAACAACTTCTCACGTTTCAATTGCAACTTTAAAATTTCAGCATAAGGAATACTGGTATAACTGATCAATTCATAGATTGGGCGATATTTTTTTGGATATGTACTCACTAGAAACTGTTCAATTTCTCTTTTTTTCAAATACTCTTTATCAACGACTTTATGTCGCATTTCTAAATAATTTGCTAATGAAAGCTTAGCAATTGCATCAGTATCTATTTTCCGTTGTTCAGAAAATACTTTAAAAGCTAAGTGCCAATTATCATCAAAATGATCTAGGAGAGCATCTAACAATTGACAATCTTCAAAACCACAATTCATGCCTTGCCCTAAAAAAGGCAAAATTCCATGTGCAGCATCTCCAATAAACAACATTTGATCATCAACAAACCAAGGCCCTCCATCGATAGTTTTTAATGATCCTAAGGGATTTTTTTGAAATTGCTCAACTAAATCTGGAATTAATGCGTTCAATCCGGAAAAGTTATCTTTAAAGAAGGCATGTATCTGCTTGCTTGTGTTCAGATGAAGAAATTTTTCAGTAGGCATAAACAGCGTGCAAGTAAAACTTCCTACAAGATTTGGTAATGCAATTAACATAAACTCATGCATTGGCCAAATATGTAAATAATTTTTTTTCAATGCAAACCCATGTTGCATTGAAATCGTTAATTCTTTATAACTATGTTCAGAAACTGTTTCAGTAAAGTTTACTTGCCTTAATTGTGTTAATTCCTTCCGAATATGTGAAGATGCGCCATCGGCAATAATCCATGGTATTTCAACTGCTATATTTTTTAAGTTGTTTAATTCTATTGTATGCTCAAACTTAACTTTTACAGTTACATAAGTGTCTAGTTGATCCAATAAAATATAATTTAAGCGCTCACGAGAAACTGCATAATTAAATTCATTTGGATGAAAGCTGTAAGGCTGATAACTCAACTCATTTTGTTTGTTATGCACACAACGACCATACATTGGCACTGCTTCGGCTAATACTTGATGACTGAGATTTAGCTGTTGTAAAGCAGAAATTCCACGATGCGATAATGCAAGATTGATAGAGCGTCCTTGAATTAAACCATGTGTGCGTAAATCTGCTCGACGTTCATAGAGCGTTATTTCATAACCACGTCGAGCAAAATATAAAGCGGCAACACATCCGACTAAGCCAGCACCCACAATAACAATAGATTTTTTCATAACAACTCATATAAAGCTTTTACAAAATAATAAACATCTTGAAATGAATTATAAATAGGTACAGCTGCAATGCGAATAATATCTGGTTTACGATAATCACAAATTATATTTTTTTGATTTAAACATTTTACTAAAGTTTCATTATCACCCGTAATTTTTAAAGACAGCTGCGCTCCATATTGTCCAGCTAAACTTGGCGTAATCACTCTGATTTTATTTTCTAATAACTGCAATAACATACTTCGAGCAAATTCTGTTAACTTAATTGATTTTTTTAAAGAAAGAGCAAAATCCATATTTAAAAAAATATCTAACGATGCTCTGAGTGCTGCTAGTTGAAAAATGGGAGGATTACTTAACTGCCAAGCTTCAACAGATTTTAGCGGAACAAACCGTTGCGGCATTTCAAACCGTGAATACTTTTCATGCCCCCACCAACCGGCTAAACGGGGTAACTCAATATCTTTAAAATATTTTTCATGCACAAAACAACCCCCTATTGCACCAGGTCCTGCATTTAAATATTTATAATGACACCAAACTGCAAAATCACATTGCCAACGATGCAAATCTAAATAAATATTGCCGATAGCATGTGCTAAATCCCAACCAATTTTACACTGATAGTGATGCGCAAGCTGCGTCAGTTGTTGAATTGGTAAAAGTTGACCGGTCTTATATTGCACCCCAGGCAATAATACTAAGGCAATTTCATTGGCATATTGCTTTAATGCATTTTCAAAATTTTCTATAGAAAATAATCCATCAGCATCACTTGAAACTTCAATGACTGCTTCCTCCACATTAAATCCATGCAATTGCACATGTGAATGCACCGCGTAACGATCAGATGGAAATGCTCCAGCTTCAATTAAAATTTTGTATCGCTTTGCTGTAGGTTGATAAAAGGAAATCAATAATAAATGTAAGTTTGTCGTTAATGAATTCATCGCCACAACTTCTTCTGGCAAAGCTCCAGTTAGTTTCACTAATCCAGGAGTAACTATTTCATGATAATTTAGCCAAGGGTTCTCTCCATTAAAATGTCCTTCGACTGCATAATTTGCCCATTTTTCTAATTCAGTCTTAATGAGTTTTTCAGTATTTTGTGGCTGCAAGCCTAGACTATGGCCGCATAGATATACCTTTTTTTCATTTTTGGTGTTTTTAGGAAACAGAAATTGAGCCTGATAGTTTTTTAATGGATCTTCATCATCCAGCTGGCCGGCTAATTGGCGAAAATTTTGCATAAAAGAACTCTATTAGAAAATAATTTTTTAATTCTTGAACTTACTTGTTATGATTTTCAAAAATTGCACCGCAGTTTTTACAAGTTCGATTTTCTTCAGATTGATAAAAATGTTCAAAAACGTTTGGTAGCTGCCCAACAATATCATTTAGAAAAATAGTTTCTTCATAAATTTTATGATGGCATTTGCTACAAAACCAACAAAAGCGATCTAGGTCACGACTTTTACGCTTCTTCTCAATCACCAAACCAATAGTATTCGCACCTCGTATTGGCGAATGTGCCACCCCTGCTGGCAATAAAAATAACTCGCCTTGTTTAATCTGAATATCTTCGAATACTCCCTCGAGGTGCACTCGCACACAAATATCGCCCTCTACTTGATAAAACAACTCTTCAGCGGGACCAATATGAAAATCTGTTCTACAATTAGGTCCACCCACCACCATTACAATATAATCTTCGCTGTCCCAAATGACTTGATTACCTACGGGTGGTTTTAATAATTCACGGTGTTCAGCAATCCATTGCTGTAAATTAATCGGTTTTGACATATTCATGATTTAATAGTCCAAATAAATATCGGATAACAAATAGCTCGATAAATTAGTAAACTCAGAAAAAACTCGGCTTTTTTCTACAGTGCCTCTTAAATAAGTATAGCCCGAAGTACCCCCAGTACCAAGTTTAGAACCTATCATCCGTTGTACCATTAAAGCATGGTGATAACGCCACTTTGCCATTAATTCATCTAATTCTATAATGCTTTTTAATACTTTATAAGCATTACTTAAATGAACATCATATTGGTTAGAATATAAAAATAGAGCGCTAATAAAACTGTCATATTGTAACTGTCGAGTACCTTGTTGCAATTCTTGCTCATAAGCGGCTGCATTAAAAATTTGTATAAATGACATTTCCATCGCTTTTAATTGCTCAAGTTGAATATCATTCACATGATTTTTCGTTTGTGCATTTAACTTTCGTTGTTGTTCAGCTAATTTATTTTCTACATCTTTTTTATGACTTATCAAATATTCATTTGCTTGCTTAGAATAATGCTTTAACCATGATTCAATTGCTGCAAATAATGACGTTGATTGAGTGGTTTCTAAAAGTAAAAACTGTTGAGATTTTTCAAATTGACTAAAAAACTCTTCCTGTTCGATAAGCTTATTCCTATATAACCCAAGCTTAATTTCAATTAAACGATATTGATAACTTTGATGACCAGAGGCGGGTGTTAATAAATCACGAAAACTCATAAAATCTACTGGACTGAGTGTTTCTAATACGGCAATTTGCTGATTTAATAATTGTTGAATTGCATTAATACGTTCAAATCCATTTAAAATTTCAGCTAATCCTTGCAACTTCAAATCCATTTTTTCAATAAACACAATCACACGTTCAAGTTCAGCTAAAATTTGCTTAAACCATAATTCATAGGTTTGATGGATGATAATAAAAAATAACTCATGCGCTGAAGGTTTTCCAACTTCAACACTTTTTAAATGTTGACTGTCTAGAAGCTTTTCTAGCTGCAAATATTTGCTATAAGTTAAAATTTCGTTATTTTTTTTCATAAAATCCACTTCATTCAATTATCAAGCGCATGTTAAACTTCATTCACTATTTCTGCGAGGATTTACCATGATTGAACCTAAATATTATCAAATCGAAAATATGCATTGTGGCAGTTGTGTTGCAAAAATAGAAGCTTCACTAAAGGATATCCCTAATATCAATCAAGCATCTGTAAATTTTGCTGACCACAGTTTAATGATCATTGGTTCAGCTTCTGATGATCTCGTAATAAATACTCTCTCACAAGTGGGATATAGGGCTACCCTCAAAACTTTTACAAATAATAACGAAAACTTTAACCAAGAAACAGCTTTTTTAGGAAAATCTGCCCAAAAGTTCATTGTCGCTTTGATTATTGGCTTATTATTGATGATTTCTGATTATATTTATCCATATATTCCGGCTTTAGATGCCCAATATGGTCAGATAACTTGGTTGGTTATTGGTTTTATTTCGTTATTTGTAATGCTTTTTTCTGGAGGTGATATTTTTTTGGGTGCCTGGAAAACATTGCTAAAAGGAACTGCAAATATGGATTCTTTAATTGCACTCGGCACTGGTGCAGCTTGGATTTATTCGATGTTAGTGGTTTTATTTTATCAGTACTTTCCAACGATTGCTCATGGCATGTATTTTGATACTGCCGTTTTTATCATTGCGTTAGTAAAATTAGGTAGTTGGTTAGAAGCTCGTGCACGAGGTAAAACTTCTGCGGCAATTCAACGTCTCATTGGATTACAGCCAAAAACTGCGATCGTTGTCCAAAATAAGCAAGAAACTGAAATACCAATTACTGCAATTAAAGCTGGTATGCTTATTCGTATTCGTCCAGGTGCAAAAATTCCAGTAGATGGCATTATTATTGAAGGTGAATCCGCTATTGATCAATCAATGTTAACCGGTGAAGCAATGCCTGTAACAAAACATGTGAATGATGAAGTGATTACTGGCACTCTCAATAAATCAGGTTCTTTTATTTTCAAAGCCACTCAAGTCGGTGGTGAAACTACCCTGGCGAAAATTATTAACCTCGTTAAACAAGCACAAAATTCCAAGCCTCAAATTGGTCGTTTGGTTGATAAAATTGCCGCTGTATTTGTGCCGATTGTATTAGCAATTGCGGTCAGTACTGCGATCATTTGGTATTTTGTTGGGCCAACACCAAGCTATCTTTATGCTTTAATTACTGCAATAACTGTATTAGTAATTGCTTGCCCATGTGCTTTAGGTTTGGGAACACCTATGTCGTTGATGGTCGGCATAGGTAAGGCAGCTGAAAATGGAATATTAATTCGTAATGGCAATGCGCTACAAAGTGCCGGAGAGTTATCAACTATTGTACTTGATAAGACCGGCACAATTACTAAAGGCTTACCGGAAGTAACCCAAATGTTTAGCTATCATGGTTTTATTGCGGCAGACATTTTAAAATTAGCGGCTGCTGCTGAAAAAAATTCTGAACATCCGTTGGCGGAAGCAATTGTGAAATATGCAAATACACTTCATCTGTCTGACAAAAATGAAGACGTTATAATTATTTCAAATTTCAAAAATTTCCCCGGCAAAGGTGTTATTGCGGATGCTGCAAATCAAACCCTGATCGTTGGCAACAAAACTTTCATGCTTGAGCATAAAATTAATATTGAAGTGGCTACACCTGATCTGAAAATGATTACTACTGATGCAGCCACACCTGCTTTTATTGCAATTGATGGAACATTAGCTGGTTTGATTGCTATTGCAGATCCTATCAAAGATGATTCAAAACTTGCAATTCAACAATTGCAGCAATTAGGCATTGAGGTGTTAATGTTGACAGGGGATCATGTGGATACAGCCAAAGTCATTGCCGCACAAGTTGGGGTGAATGATTTTTTTGCCGAATGTTTGCCCGATGAGAAACATACCGTCATTAAAAATCTACAACAAAAAAATAAAATTGTTGCAATGGTGGGTGATGGCATTAATGATGCTCCTGCTCTTGCACAAGCTAATGTAGGTTTTGCGATTGGTGCCGGTACTGATGTTGCCATTGAAAGCGCTGATGTGACTTTAATGGCTAATTCATTGCAAGGTGTGGTTCATGCTATTCGTATTTCCAAAGCAACCATGCGAAATATCAAGCAAAATTTATTCGGAGCTTTTATATATAATGTAATTGGTATACCCATTGCTGCAGGTGTACTTTATCCATTTTTTGGAATATTATTACATCCTGTTATTGCAGCAGCCGCTATGGCTGCCAGTTCATTGACGATTGTGATGAATGCAAATCGATTAAGGTATTTACATTAAAACATGAGACAAAGCAGATTATCACATTCTTATAAACGACCACTATCTATTTCTTAAGCGAAGCATATGTGATTGCTTCATTGATTTCCGTATCTCTTTTTTCTCTTGTTATGTCTGGAACAAATACTTTCCATCCCGCTGTGTTGGACAAATCCATAGTCTTACCATGAATATCAATCGTCATACCCTGAGTTACTTCTTCCACAATTTGTTTCAATGATGCAAGCTTTTCTGCCGTAGGTTTTGGATCTTGCATTTCAATTTTGCGTTTATCTTTATCAGACAGCATGTCATTAATTTTTTCAGCAATCATATTGGCAAATGCCACTGTAAATGCAACCAATTCAGATTCACCACCTCCAATCACTAATGTGCCTCCATTAGGTAAATTTGCAAACATCATACAGATTAAATGAATAGCAGCACGTTCTTTTTCAAGCAAGACCTCTTTAGGTTTCTTACCTTGCATTGAACTTTGTTGAGCAGGTATTTGCATTTGCAACCCTGCTTTTTCATCAAATTTAATCTTCATTTCAATTGGATTATCTTTAGCAAATAATTCTAAACCTTGTTTAAGGTCTAACAGCATTTCTTTTGAAATCTCTACTCCTTTTAATTGCAAAGTTAGTGCTGCATTAAAATTGTAATCGTTTGCAGGCGGTTCAGTACTTGTAGCAAACATTGTTAAACTGAAAGTTGGTTTTGTCAGTTCTTTTATGCTGGCAATTGATTGAGTCAAATTAGTTAATAATTTTCCTTGCGCTTCTTTAGTTGCAGGAGTCTCTCGATCTAATTCTTTTAAGAATTTTCTTGGTTTTGTTTCCTCTTTTCCAAAAAAAGTCTTATATGTATCTAATTCATGACATAGATGTAATAATTCTGTTTGATTTAATTTTTTTAGCTTGTCTTTGTCTTTCAGGAGTGCCATAGCTCTGCCAGTCAAGGTCTTTAAATGTTCTGCTATGGTAGTAAGTGCAATATCTCCTGATTTAGTAAAATCAACGCGATAATCGTCGGTTATTCCATCCGCTTTTTTTAATATTCCTCCTGTATAACGAAGCATTTTTACAAAGCTTAGAAGTTCTGTCCCAATGCCAGGAAAAGGTTTTACGACGGGGGGGGTATCTCTTGGCACTACAATATCGTGGCCTGGAGGAACTGTATAAGTACCAATACTCTCTAAAAAAGTTGGTTTTTTATCTATAGGTGTTGGAATATTGTAATTTACCTGAAGCACTTGGGCGGTAGAACGCGCTTCTTCAGTAGCAGGGATAAGACAATTTTTGTTTTCAAGATCCTTAATAGCATCATCAAATGTTATTGCAGGTTCATCTGTTTTATATTTGGCTGGCTGGTTTAATTGTGCAACTAGCGTATCAAAGATAGCTTTGCCAATTTCAACCACTGAAATTCCTTTAACAGGATCATGGTGAACGCTTATGTCCTGTCCAGCTATTCTCGCTAACCCGGCAGCAACTTCCTCCATATGAATTTTATCTCTGCCAATAAAATATATTTTGTGATTTGCAGCTATCGCTGCTTTTTCACCTACTACAGAAAAAATTGCCTGACGTGGGATATTAGGATTGATGTAGTCTTTTAAATCTTTTAGGATGTCATCTAAAGTTAGTTTCGACTTTGGTGGTTGTGCTGCTAACATTTTAATATATTCTCTAAAAAATGATGTTAACTAAATTATACCATTAAATGCTTTAAAAATTACATACTCAGGCTTTAATTGCTTATTAATGCTAACTAATGAGTTCTAAAGATCGTTCTAGCAACCCTACGCCCAACTCTTGTTTATTGGATTCTGTGGTCAAAAATCCTCGCCAAGTTCTTGCACCCGGTAAGCCATGGAATAATCCTAAAATTGGCCGGATTAATAAATTTAACTTAATGCCTTGTTCTAATTGGGTTTTGACATAAGGTAGATAGTTTTTTAATACATCGTTTGGCATATCCATATTTTTGGAAGCGACATCTCCAGCAAAAAATATTTCATCAATTTGAGCTAATAAAAAAGGATTATTCTGCGCTTCACGCCCTAACATTATGCCATCAACAAATTGTAAATGCTGCTGCATGTCTACAATAGTTTTAATGCCACCATTGATGACAATATACAGTTGTGGAAACAGTTGTTTTAAACGATATACCCGTTGATAATTTAATGGAGGAATACTGCGATTTTGCTTTGGATTCAAACCTTTTAACCATGCTTTACGAGCATGGATAATGAAATTCTTGCAACCGGCATTAGCCAGTGTTTCGATAAAATCAAAGAAGAAACACTCATTATCTAATTCATCGACGCCTAATCGTGTTTTAACCGTAACAGGGATCTTGACAGCCGTTTGCATGGCGCTGATACATTCAGCTACTAAATTCTTGTGTTTCATCAAACAGGCACCAAAACTACCCTTTTGTACCCGTTCACTTGGACAGCCTACATTTAAATTAATCGCACTATAACCCATTTGCTCAGCTAATTTGGCGCATTGTGCTAACGCGGTTGGTTCAGATCCACCTAATTGCAAAACTAATGGGTGTTCTTCGACATTATATGCTAAAAATCGCTCCGTTCCGCCATGCACAATTTGGTTAGTGTGCACCATCTCAGTATAAAGTGTAGCCTTTTTGGTTATTAAGCGCATAAAATAACGGAAATGTCGATCAGTGACATCCATCATTGGCGCAACTGAAATTTTTTCATGAAATAACATTGGCATATCTATTAGATGATTCTACAAAAACGTACTCACATCGCCCTTCCCATACCTTCTGACTATAGGTTTACCTTCGACAAATTCAATCACAGAGGTTTGCTCTAAACCGCAATAGCCTCCATCAATAATTAAATCAACTTGTTTACCTAAAATATCCCTGATTGCTTCAGGTTCGATTAGCGGAAGTTCTTGATTCGGAAGTACTAATGAGGTACTCATCAGGGGTTCGTCGACATGCCCTAACAATTCTTGAACGATAATATTATCAGGCACACGTATACCTATAGTTTTTCGTTTAGGATGGGCTAATCGTTTTGGTACTTCACGGGTAGCAGGCACAATAAATGTATAAGCCCCTGGAGTAAATGCTTTTAAAACTCGAAATGTTGCATTATCAATTCGTGCATAGGTACCAATTTCTGATAAATCTCGACACATCAAGGTAAAATTATGGTTATCATCTAACTGACGAATGCGTTTAATCCGTGTTAAAGCGGCTTTATCGCCAATATAACAGCCTAATGCATAAGCAGAATCTGTGGGATAAACGACCACTCCTCCATCACGAATAATGCTAGCTGCTTCGCGAATTAAGTGCATTTGGGGATTTACTGGATGGATGCGAAAATATTGACTCATACTAGTTACTTTTTATCAATTGGTAATGTGTTATACTATACTTTGCGCTTTTCGAGTTGCCGCTTTGTTGCTCACTCATCTGCGCCGCTCATTTATTATTTTATAAACTCCGCTGCTCGATTTCGCATGCTCCTAGCCGCAACTCGAACTGCTATGAGTATAGACTTTATGTAAAAATTCAGTATACAGCAAATTTTTGTTTGGATGAACTATGAAGTTATTATTTGACTTTTTTCCTATTGTTATTTTCTTTATTGCTTTCAAATTTGGTGGGATTTACCTTGCCACCGCCGCATTTTTAGTAGCAACCTGCATACAAATGGGTCTGTATTGGTATTTACATCGTCGCTTTGAAAAAATGCATGTC
>JBGSLN010000161.1:0-7376 GCA_041740675.1 Gammaproteobacteria bacterium
AAGCAATAATCAAGGGGTGATTTACGTAGTAGCTACCCCAATTGGTAATTTGCAGGACTTAAGTCCACGAGCCCAACAAATGTTAGCAGAAGTAAATTTGATTGCTGCGGAAGATACGCGGCATAGTCAAGGTTTGTTGAAACATTTTAATATCCCAACGCCAATGACTTCTTATCATGAGCATAATGAAGAAGAAAAGACTTTATATCTTCTTGAAAAAGTGAGGCAAGGGCTGAATATTGCCATCATTTCAGATGCAGGCACACCACTCATCAGTGATCCGGGCTATCGTATTATTGCAAAGGCTGCTGCTGAAGGCATTAGAGTTGTGCCTATTCCAGGACCTTGTGCAGCAATTGCAGCATTAAGCATTGCAGGGGTGCCTTCTGACAAATTTCTATTTATAGGTTTTTTAGCAGCAAAATCTACGAATCGTAAGAATGAATTACGCAGTTATAAAGAAATTCTTTATACATTGGTCTGCTATGAATCTACGCATAGAATTTTAGAAACCTTAACAGATTTAATAGAAATAATGCCTGAACGTCATATTACTATTGCCCGTGAATTAACAAAAACCTTTGAAACCATTTTACACGGTACTGCTGTTGAACTTTATGAAATCTTAACGAAAGATCCTAATCAGCAAAAAGGCGAATTTGTTTTAGTTATTTCACCCGCAGAAAAAAAACAGAGTGATGAAAAAGTTGAAATAACAACTGAAACCTTATTGACAGAACTTCTTGCCGAATTACCTTTAAAAAAAGCAGTGAATCTAACAGCAAAAATAACCGGACAGAGAAAAAATATGCTTTATGAGCGAGCACTGCAAATAAAATAATCTAAACCTAGTAATTGTCTCTGAAATTAACGATAATGGCACCGAGTCAGTCAGGCAGTCGCTGTTAAGATTTATCTTAGCAGAGGAAAGTCCGGGCTCCAAAGGGCAAAGTGCCAGGTAACGCCTGGGGGGCGCGAGCCTACGGAAAGTGCCACAGAAAATATACCGCCGTTTCTTTGGAAAGGGTAAGGGTGAAATGGTGCGGTAAGAGCGCACCGCACTGTTGGTAACAGCAGTGGCAGGGTAAACCCCACTTGGAGCAAAACCAAATAGGGATCCACTGGTGTGGCCCGCACTGGATCCGGGTAGGTTGCTAGAGGTGTTTGGCGACAAACATCCCAGATGAATGACTGTCCGCGACAGAACCCGGCTTATCGACTGACTCAACTTATCAAAAAATCACCCTATCCGTGGTGTAATGTTTGTTTTATTGAATTCTACATTCTTTCTTATCTACCTGCTTATTTTCCTGAACATTGCTTTTTGCAAGTTGTTTATCTCCATAACCATAAACTCTTCCATCTTCAATAACTAAGTTTTCAAGGTTCGTTTTAAAACAAGGTATTGGGGTTTTTTCTTTGTTTATGCTCGGGAGATGAAAAGGTGAATTGGGCGTAATTTCTTCTGTCTTTATCGCCGCTGTTTTGGGGCCAGTAACAGAAATACGGAAAATTGCAGGTGCATAACTATCATCAGCGCCTTCGCGGTATTGAACCTTTGATTGAGCATATTTTTGAGCTTCTTCTAAGGTTGAAAATAACATTACTTTTCCTGTTGGCTTAGCATCCATAATTTCCTTTTCAGGAATAGATTTTCTTGCTTTTGGATATGGATTTCCTTTGTCAAACAGACCTGACGGTTCTGATGTTTGAATCATTTTTCCAACCGCGAACAAAGTGTCACCTTCTTTGAATTTTGCAATTTTGTTTTGTAATAATTCTTGACTGTTTTTTGCCCATTGTTTTGAAACCAAAGAGGTTGTTGATAATTCTGTTCTTGTTAAAAAAGAAAAGGGTAGTTTTAGTAAATCATCATTTCCTAATACAGCATGTACTGCTGTGTAGTCGATGGGAGTTTGAATCGTATCTTCGGCGTCGTTGGTAATTTCGGTCGATCCTGAAGTTGAGGCTTTATTGTTTGAAGGCATAATAATCTCCATTAAACGTCATTAATAATTAATTTCATACAGAACAGTGTAAGTACAACCGGTCTGTATGCGTATTATACCTGGTTAAGCTTAAGGTTATATTAAGAAGTAAAATATAAGGTTAGGTTTTTTTATTAAACAGGTTATTTGAAAAATCAAACTTGTTCATTTTTTAATCTTTTATTTAATTTTAAAATAGTACTTAAATTCAATATGTTATGAATTTTTTTTTAAAATTATTCACAATAGATAACAAGTTGTGGATAAAAGTGGAAATTTGTGTAATTTAGTGGGATTTTTTCCCAGAATGATGTATACTGATGAAACCAGGTGGGAATCCTGGATTGCTAACGACAAAAAGCATAGATAACTACAGAGCAATAATTTCCCTCTGACCCAATCCCCATTCCATGCTGCTGTAACTTTATGTTGATGTTGTGGTGAACGATGTACTTGGCGCAGCGAGTAAAGTCGCTGCGCTCATTGATGCAGAATTTATGAAAGCTGAGGTTTTCATAAGTTTTGATGGTTTAGCTCTTCTGCTCTCCTATACAACACCGGAGGGGGCAAAATTTTGGTGAAGTTAAGCTTGAGCAGAAGACATTTTTTCTAAGTCCTAACTAGCGGGTAATACAATAAAAAGCCGCGCAGAAATGGAATAAGCGCAATCATGTTTAGAGGTATCACCAATATCAATATAGACGTCAAGGGACGCATCGCTGTACCGATGCGTTATCGTGATGCTTTAGTTGAAAAAGCAAGTGTAACCCATTCCCATCAAGTTGTTGTCACGATTGATACCGAATCGCCTTGTTTGTTGCTCTATCCTTCAATTGAATGGGACATGATTGAAAACAAACTGCAAAATTTACCAAGTTTTAATCCAGCTACGCGTCGTATTCAACGCTTACTCATCGGACATGCAACAGAACTAGAAATTGATTCTAATGGACGTTTGTTAGTACCGACTGTGTTACGTGAATATGCCAAGCTTGATAAAAAAATTATGTTAGTGGGGCAAGGAAAAAAATTTGAAATTTGGGATGAGGATACTTGGAATAATATGCGAAAAGAATGGTTGGCAACTTCTATTGATCAAAATCAATTGCCTACTGATTTACAAGATTTATCACTGTAATTGCTATGGAACAGCAGCATCAACCCGTTTTGCTTGATGAAACCATGAAATTTTGGGTGACTGATTTTAATGGAATTTATATTGATGCAACTTTTGGTCGTGGAGGCCACACGAAAGCTTTGCTTAATCAATTAGGAAAAGATGCAAAAGTAATTGGTATTGATCAAGATGAAACTGCGGTTGCTTATGCAAAAGAATTTATTAAAGATAGTCGATTTATCATTGAACATGGATCTTTTGCAGAGATCAGTCATATTGTTGCAAAACATCAGTTGGCAAATAAAGTATCGGGGATATTACTAGATATCGGTGTTTCATCACCGCAATTAGATATTGCAGAGCGTGGTTTTAGTTTTATGCAAGATGGGCCACTTGATATGCGGATGAATCAACAGCAAATATTGGATGCGAAAAAGTGGGTTAATAGCGCAAGGGAAGCAGAATTGGCAGAAGTATTTAAGATATATGGAGAAGAACGGTTTGCGAAACGAATTGCTCATGCAATTTGCATAGCAAGAAAAGATTCTGAGATTTCTCGAACCAAGAGATTAGCTGAAATTGTAGCAAAAGCTAATCCTAGATGGGAAAGACACAAGCATCCGGCCACCAGAGTGTTTCAGGCGATACGCATTTTTATTAATGATGAATTAACTGCGCTAGAAAACGCTTTAAAGCAAAGTATGCAATTATTGAAACCAGGTGGACGATTGTTAGTGATAAGTTTTCATTCACTGGAAGATAGGATAGTTAAGCAGTTTTTTAAAGAACAAGCACAAGGCAAACCTTTACCTAGAGGCTTGCCCGTAAAAGAAAATTTTATAGACAAAAAGCTAAAATTAATTTCTAAAGCAATTAAAGCTTCTGAGGCAGAAGTAGAAATTAATCCGCGTGCGCGAAGCGCAGTGTTACGGGTTGCTGAAAAATTATAAATTGAATATAAGAAAAAGAAGAGAAAGAAGAGAAAGATTATGAATACCCTAGTGAAAAGTATACCTAGGTATACGCAAGTAATACAGTTATCAGATTCACCTTTTGGCAAGTTAAATGCGCTATGGCATAAAAAAACAACCATGTTACTCGGCATGTTGCTAGTAGGGGTTTTTATTTCAGCAATTTCAGTGGTCTATAATCAGGAAGATAATCGACTGCTATTCAATCAGCTTTCTTCCTTGCAAAAAAATCGAGATGTTTTATTTGTAACTTGGGGACAATTATTGCTGGAAGAAACTACTTGGGCAACTCAATCTCGAGTTCAAAAAATTGCTACAGAAAAGTTAAATATGATCGTGCCAGATCAAAAGAATATTGTTATAGTGCGGCAATAAATTCTAATGAACAAATTCATTTATGAAACACTCTTGGCGCTTTTGGTTTATCGTAATGTTGTTGATCATCGCGGTATTTGGTGTGATTTGGCGTATGGTCGACTTGATGATTATTCAACGCGGCTTTTTATTAGGGCAAGGAGACTCTCGTAGTTTACGATTAATTACAATCCCAGCCTATAGAGGCATTATTACCGATCGTAACGGTAGCCCATTATCTGTCAGTGTACCTATTGATGATGTTTGGATTGATCCAAAAGAATTTTCTCCAGTAGGTACTCAATTAAACCAACTCAGTGATTTAACTAAAATTCCAGCTGATACTATACGTGATATATATATAGCGAATATTAAACGTCAGTTTGCTTATATTGAGAGAGGTATTACCCCTTATGTAGGCGCTGAAATTCAGGCGTTAAATATTCCAGGGGTTTTTATCGATCAAGTGTTTCGTCGTTATTATCCAGAAGGAGAAATTACTGCACAGTTGTTAGGTTTTACTAATATTGATGACCAAGGCCAATCGGGTATTGAATTAGAATTTAATCGGTGGTTAGAGGGAGTACCTGGAGAGAAAGAAGTATTAGTTGATCGTTTAGGCCATGTGGTTTCAGATGTCCAGTTAATTAGAGCTCCTCAAACAGGAAATAATTTAGCATTAAGTATTGATAGGCAAATTCAATATATTGCTTATCGAGCACTGAAAAAAGCGATAAAGGAACATGATGCAAGTTCAGGATCCGTGGTGGTGCTCAATGCTAAAACAGGTGAAGTTTTAGCAATGGTCAACCAACCCTCATTTAATCCAAATAATCGTCCTAAAATTCAAGATGGACGTTTTCGTAATCGAGCTGTAACAGATGTTACTGAACCAGGTTCTACTATTAAAGCATTTAGTGTTTGTAATGCATTAGCCAGTGGAAAGTTTACTCCGAATACACCTATTAATACTTCACCTGGTTGGTGGCGAGTAGAAGGTAATATTGTTCGAGATGATTCTGATAATGGATTAATTGACGTTACAGGTGTGTTGCAAAAATCCAGTAACGTGGGTATTTCAAAAATGACTTTAACTTTACCTCCTGCCACACTATTTAATTTATTAAAAGAAGTTGGATTTGGTGAAGTGACCGAATCAGGCTTTCCAGGAGAAAGTGGGGGCGATCTAAATCCTCGCGCATTACAAAACCAATTTACCTTGGCAACATTGTCATTTGGTTATGGTATTAACGTGACAAATTTACAATTAGCACATGCGTACGCTACCCTAGCAAATGGTGGAATAGAAGTTCCAGTCACACTGCTTAAAATCAATAAGGCTCCTCAAGGCAAACGTATCATGAGCGCCAAAATCGCACATGAAGTGTTGATCATGATGGAATCTGTAGTACAAGTTCAAGGCGGTACGGGTACATTGGCACAAGTACCGGGTTATCGTATTAGTGGAAAGACTGGAACAGTACGGATCGTTGGACCTCATGGTTATGAACCCAATCATCACAACGGTATATTTGTTGGAGTGGCGCCTGTGAGCCATCCTCAATTAGTAGTGGCGGTTATTATTAAAAATCCAGAAAAAAATGGATATTTTGGTGGGTTAGTCTCTGCACCTGTGTTTTCAAAAGTTATGGGGGCTTCTTTAAGAATTTTAGATATCGCACCCGATAAACCTAATGCTGATCAAAATAACTTAGTTCAGCAATATTTAAATGCAAATGCTACACTAACTAATACGAACAGCACAAATCAACCAACAAATGGGAATAAGACCAGTGGCGCTCAAGCTCAGTAAGTTATTAGAAAATATAACACAATTGAAATCTTCGAATTTAGATCGAGAGATTTTGGGATTGACTCTGGATAGTCGAAATGTAAAATCCGGACATGTTTTTCTTGCTTATAAAGGTCATCAAAAGGACGGTAATAATTATATAAACGATGCTATCAATAATAAGGCTGCAGCCATTATCACGGATTCTCCAAATGCCGCAAACCATGCAAGTTTTGCAAATGTGCCGGTAATTTTTGTAAAAGATTTACCAATTTATTTAAGTGAAATTGCGGCAAATTTTTATGGTCATCCTTCTAAGCACATGCAAATAGTGGGCATCACTGGAACCAATGGTAAAACATCATTTTGCCATTTTCTCGCACAAATTCTAACAATGTTAGATGAATCTGTTGGTGTAATAGGCACTTTGGGCAATGGTATTTTTGGCAAACATGAAAAATCTGATCTTACAACCCCTGATCCAATTCAATTGCAAGCCTTGTTAGCTGATATGCACAGCAAAGGTGTTAAAAAGGTAGCAATGGAAGTTTCATCACATGGTATTGAACAAGGTAGAGTCAATGCTATTGATTTTGATATAGCAGTTTTTACAAACTTATCAAGAGATCACTTAGATTATCACGGCGATATGCTGTCTTATGGTAATGCTAAACGGAAATTGTTTCAAAAAGAAAACTTAAAACATCTTGTATTCAATATTGATGATGATTTTGGACGGCAATTACTTGAAGAGTTTTATTCTAAAAAATCAACTTATGCATATTCAGCGGAAGGTCGTATTTGCGAATACAATATACCAACCATTCGAGCACAGCATGTGCACTTGAATATGAAGGGTGTTACGGCAAGCTTGCATTCACCTTGGGGTGATGGTGTATTACATTCTGCAGTGATGGGACGATTTAATTTAAGTAATTTATTAGCTGTATTTACTGTGCTGGGGATTAATGGCATTTCTGCAGACAATATTTTTCGTACCTTGGCACAAGTGCAGGGTGTTAATGGCCGGATGCAACTATTTGGGGGTGGTGATAAACCTTATGTGGTTATCGATTTTGCTCATACACCCGATGCATTAAAACAAGTTTTGTTAACATTGAGGGATTACACTGATAATGAACTTTGGTGTATTT
>JBGSLN010000162.1:0-4846 GCA_041740675.1 Gammaproteobacteria bacterium
GATGTTTGTAAATAGAGAACTAGCATCGATCCGACTTTGCATAATAGCTATTTTTCGAGATTGACTCCAACGTCCCGCGCCAATATTTTCGCCAGTTAAATTAATAATTAAATCTTGTTTTTTACAAATTTCAACACCATGTTTATGGATCTCTTGCCATGAATACACATGAGATATTGCCGTATTTTGTAATTGAGTTAATCTTTGCCGACTGACAATTGAAATTTCTTTATCGTGCCAATGTTTAATTAAATGTTGGCCGATGAAGCCTGTGCCTCCAGCAATAAGAATTTTTTTCATGTTATTTAATTAATTCCTTAATTGAATGCATAATAATATTTGCATCCAGAGCATTTTCAGTGTTAACGCTGACACAGTGTTTGATTTCATCAACAGACATATGCTCAAACTTTTCTTGTTGAGCAATTAATACATCTTTATTAGCTTCTGAAATAGAAACATTCATGGAACGTTCCACTACCCATTCCATCAGCTTTTCTAGGGATGCTTGACAATACAAAATACAGTATGGAATATCATTCGTTTTGGCATAAGCAATAAAAGGATCACGTTGTTGTTTTGTTTGGAAGGTGGCATCAATAATAACTGAATAACCACTGTTGATAGAAAGCTTAGTTAGTTTTAATAATAATTCATAAGTCTGCTGAGTTCGATTTTCCGAATAAAGATCTGTATAAAGTCCAGAATGACTACTCGCATTCAGAGGAATTCCAGCTAACCTTTTTCGCTCTACATCACTTCGCAGTTGAATTAAACCAAATTTTTCAACTAATAATTTAGCTAAGGTAGATTTACCAGAACCAGACATTCCATGTGTTAATAATAATAATGGTTTTTCTGTTGAAATAAATGTGTTGGCTAAGGCAATAAATTTGCGGTATTGCTGTAAACGATCTTTTGCTTGCATAGAATCAGTTTGTTGCGCATATTCAAATAAGCTAATTTTTGCTCTAACCACTGCTCGATAGACTTGATAATAGATTAATACTTGCAGGCCGGCATAATCACCAGTATGCATCATGTAAGTATTTAGCAAGATATGTGCAAATCGAGGTTGATTTTTTTCATACAAATCCATTAATAAAAATCCTAAATCTGCCATGGTGTCAGTCCAACGAAAGGATTCATTAAACTCAATACAATCATAAATGATTGGTTTTCCATTATATAAAGCAATATTTTTCAAGTGTACATCACCATGACAGGCGCGAATAAAACCTTGTTCTTTCCGTTCTCTGAATATCTGAATCAGTTTTTTGTGTTCGGCATATGTCCATGACTCGACTTTTTTAAGTTGAGACAAGTCAAATTCATCTTTAATAATTTCATGAATTTGTTGAAAGTTTTGTTCGACTGGCTCAAAAATTTGTTCAGGTGTTCCAAAATATTCTGGTCCGTTAAAGTCAGTACGTTCATGGAAGTTAGCTAATTCATGTGCGAGATCTATGATGTGTGCAGACTCTAAAGCATCATTTCTTAATAGAGCATCGAATAAATTATTTTGCGAAAACTCTAACATCTTAATTGCATATTCAATAACTGGGCCTGTGCCATTAATTTGAGGGTTCTCTTCCGTTCCAGTAATAGGCAAGACTTCTAAATAAAGTTCAGGCGTTAGCTTTTTATTTAATGCCAGTTCTTTATGACAAAACTCTTTACGTAATGCAAGAGTGCTAAAATTTAAAAAACCAAAATCCAAAGATTTTTTGATCTTATAAGCATAACTGCCAGTTAAAATGACCCAAGAAATATGCGTTTCTACGATTTTAAAATAATCAACGGTATGGTTATATAAAGCAGCGTTTTGTAAGTTTTTTATTAATAATTCACTAGACACATTATATCCCTTAAAAATTAAGATGAAGTTTTTAATTTTATTAAAACCTGTTCAACAGCATTTAATGTTGTTTCAATTTCAAAATCATCATGAGCAGTTGAAATAAATCCAGCTTCAAAAGCTGAGGGCGCTAAATAAATACCTGTGTTTAACATACCATGATAAAACTTTTTAAATAATTCAATATCACAGGTTGCTACCTGTGCGTAAGAATTAATATCAGTTTCTCTGGTAAAGAATAAACCGAATAAACTCTCAAGGTAATTGGCCTGTAATGAAATATTTGCTTTTTGAGCTCTAACTAATATTCCTTCGACTAATTGCTTGGTTTTTTTTGCTAATATTGCATATGGATTTTCTTGTTTTAGAAACTTTAATGTAGCAATACCGGCACTCATTGCAACTGGATTACCAGACAATGTTCCTGCTTGATAAACTGGGCCTAAAGGCGCCATTTTTTCCATAATTTTTTGCGAACCACCAAATGCTCCAACTGGCATACCTCCACCAATGATTTTGCCTAAACATGTTAAATCTGGAGTTATTTTATATAACCCCTGAGCACCGCTTAAACTGACACGAAAGCCAGTGATGACCTCATCAAAAATTAATAAGCTATTATATTCATTACAAATATCCCGTAGCCCTTGCAAAAAACCGGCTTTAGGTAAAATGCAATTCATATTACAAGGAACAGGTTCAACAATAATTGCAGCAATGTCAGTTCCAAATCGTGAAAAAACTTCTTTTACACTTGCTAGGTCATTAAATTCAGCTACTAATGTGTGTTGAGTAAAATCATTAGGTACGCCTTTGGAACTTGGTATGCCTAGGGTTAATAATCCAGAACCTGCTTTTACCAATAAGCTGTCTGCATGACCATGATAGCAACCATTAAACTTTAAAATCTTATCTCTACCTGTGTAACCTCGAGCTAATCGTATGGCTGTCATCGTTGCCTCGGTACCAGAATTTACCATCCTTACCATTTCTATGGAAGGCACAGATTCACAAACTAATTCGGCCAATTCAATTTCTAATTTAGTCGGAGCCCCAAAACTTAAACCATCTTTCATGGTTTTTTCAACTGCGGCTAGAATAATTGGGTTAGCATGACCAAGAATTAATGGCCCCCAAGAACCTACATAATCAATATATTTTTTTCCATCTTCAGCGGTGATATAGGCTCCCTGACCACTTTTAATAAAAATTGGCTCACCACCAACGCCATTAAAAGCACGAACGGGCGAGTTTACGCCACCAGGAATATGTTTTTTTGCTTGGGTGAATAAGATAGAGTCAAGCATGTGCAAATCTCCAAGGTAACCCCGAGCAGCGAAATACTGTCGGTTATTTTTTATGATTTGTAACTATTCAGCTGGACGGTTGAAGTATGTGAACGCCCATCTATGACCACGGTTTAACTACGACTAATAATACAATACCAATCAATAATAACGTAGGTATTTCATTAAAAAATCGATAAAACTTATGCGAGTGGATGTTTTTATTGGATTCAAATTTTCTAAGATAGTATCCACATAATAAATGGAAAATAATTAAAAATACCACTAATATAAGTTTGCCAATCATCCATAGCGCATGAAAATAAAAACTAGGATTATAGGTAAGCAGCCACACTCCAAAAATCAAGGAAGCAATTGCGGCAGGAGTCATAATTCCTCGATATAATCGGCGCTCCATGATTTTGAAGCGCGCAATGCTTATACTATCTTGCGCTTCAGCATGATAGACAAATAAGCGTGGTAAGTAAAACAAACCAGCAAACCAGCAAATGACAGATATGATGTGAAAGGCTAAAACCCAGAGCATATGCTTATTCAATCAAGAAAACTTTAGAAGAAATATATCATAATAAAGGGCTACTATTAATACCTATCCAAAATTTGATATAATAACCATATGATAAATATTTATAAGGCAATTTATGAGCGAAGTACAAACTCACACTCCAACAGCGTTGGTCTTCACCCAAAGCGCGGCAAATAAAGTGTATGAGTTGATTAAAGAAGAAGAAAACCCAAATTTAAGCTTACGTGTTTATATTACAGGTGGTGGTTGTTCTGGGTTTCAGTATGGTTTTGCCTTTGAAGAATCTATTGCAGAAGATGATACAGTCATCGAAAAAGAAGCAGAAGATACAGACGGTGGGGAAGGCGAATCAGGTGGCAGTTCTACCGTAAGACTATTGATTGACCCAATGAGTTTTACCTATTTGGTTGGCGCCGAAATTGATTATAAAGATGATTTAGAAGGGGCACGATTTATCATTCGTAACCCAAACGCACAAACGACTTGTGGTTGTGGTTCCTCTTTTTCTGCCTAATTTACTTATACCTCGCAGTATTATGCGGGTATCTTAATTCTCTGTTGAAAATTAAGTAACTGAAATTACAATGACACGAACAGAGTGAATAACCAAACTTGAGAAAATTTAAATGAATGAAACTGAACAATTATTAGAATTGAAGCGTGGGACGGAAGAAATTATTGTAGAAGAAGAATTGCTACTTCGCTTGCAAACCAATAAACCGTTGCGAATAAAATTAGGGTTTGATCCTACAGCCCCTGACATTCATTTGGGACATACGGTTGTTTTAAATAAATTACGTCAATTTCAAGATTTTGGTCATCAAATTATATTTTTAGTCGGTGATTTTACAGCGATGATTGGCGATCCGACGGGTAAATCCGCGACACGACCAGCATTAACAAAAGAACAGGTGTTATTACATGCAAAAACTTATCAAGATCAACTTTTTAAAATTTTAAATCCAGATAAGACCGAAGTAAGATTTAATTCGGAATGGTTAGAAAAATTGGGCGCAGCTGGAATTATTAAACTTGCAGCAACACATACTGTTGCGCGTATGCTTGAACGTGATGATTTTCATAAGCGTTTTTCTAATAACCAACCTATAGCTATTCATGAATTTTTATATCCACTCATGCAAGGTTATGATTCAG
>JBGSLN010000163.1:0-2146 GCA_041740675.1 Gammaproteobacteria bacterium
CCAACGAGGCTCAGTTTTTCTTTAATGAGATCGGTAAGAGTTGTTGAACTTGAATAGTGCTCATAAAGAGGGAGCGCAACATTTTCTGCTATTGTTAAAGAATCCAGTAGAGCAGCGAATTGAAAAACGTATCCCATTTTAGAGAAGATAGAATGCTGTATTTTTGGAGATGCGTTTACAATATCTATACCATGAATTTTAATAGTGCCGGATGTTGGTTGGATTAATCCAATCATTTGCTTGAGCAGAATAGACTTTCCTTCTCCGGATTTTCCAATAATGACGGTCATTTTATGAGCTGGGATACTTAACGATACCCCATTAGTAATCCAACGGTCCTGGTATTTTTTTTTTACATCATCAAGTTCTATAATAGGTCTCATGAAAGTTCTAATAATTTAGTTAATAGATAATCGAATAGTAAAATAAGAACAGAACTAGTGACAACGGTTTGCGTAGTTGCGATTCCTACGCCGTGCGCACCATCTTTAGTGTAAAATCCTTTATAACTACTTACCCAGGCGATAATTAACCCAAAAATAGCTGCTTTAGTTAATCCGCCTACAATATCATACATAGTAATGGTGGTTACGATACTATTGATATAGTCGTCAGCGCTTAATCCAAGCATATATACCGTGCTAATATATCCACCGATTAATCCTGAAATCATTGCAAAAATAGTTAAGCATGGGAGCATGATAATTCCAGCGATAAGATAAGGAACCACTAAGAATTGCAAAGGATTTATACCAATAGTTTGTAGGGCATCAATTTGTTCGGTAATTCTCATAGTTCCAATTTCTGCCGCGATAGCTGAGCCAGCACGACCGGTGACCATAATGCCGGTTAATACAGGACCTAATTCACGAATAATGCCAAGTGCAACTACCAGCCCAATAAATCGATCGCCGCCGATCCGCTGAAAACCAATGTAGGTTTGTAATGCAAAAACCATACCGGTGCATGTACCGGTAAGTATAATAATGCTTAGCGACTCAAAACCAACCTTATTGCAAGCAAGAAGCAGCCGTTTTAAAGAGAACGATTTCCTATTTATTTGCCTCATTGCACGAGAAAAGAAAAGGATGAATGAACCTAAATATTCGCAATAGATCAAAAACTGCTTACCAATTTTATGGAGCTCATTTTCTAATGTGGTACGCATAAATAAAAGAGAGATTATTCAGTTTCGCTTGTAGTAGTTTTAGCTTCAATAGGAGCAGTTTGTTCTTGTTGTCTGGTATACGGCGCTTGCTCTTTTGCTTTTACATAGCGGAAGGTTTGTGATTGGTGGGATTTCATTAGCGCGAGTAAAAATGAAAGAACCATAAAAATAGTGCCCAAAACCCAGGTTGTTTTTTGAAAGATATCTTGCCCGCCAGAGCCGCCAAAGAGCATTTGTGAGCCACCGCCCATACTCCCTAATCCCATGCTTCCTTTACTTTTCTGCACGAGAACAATGAGCATAAGAAAGAGGCAGATAACTACATAAAAGGTAACGGATAGTCCATATATAACGTTCATAGTAATTCCTTATCTAATATTCAACATTTTATTCTTTCTATCCTAAGGATACTATGTTCTTAAATTTTTGAAAATCAAGGCTTGCACCCCCTACCAAAAACCCATCGAGGTCTAAGGTGGATAGCTGAGAAATTGTTTCTGAGCTTACGCTGCCACCATATAGTATTTGCATATTGTAATGTTCATTAAGTTGTTTCTTGATGATTGACCTGATCATCTCAACCACGCTTTTCACATAAGAGGTTTCGGGGGTGATGTCGGTACCAATTGCCCAGTAAGGCTCATAGGCTATTGAAAAACTGATAGGAGGGTGGTTAGCACCTCTATCATCGAAAGAAAGTGGGGTGGGTTCAAGGATTTTCAACATCTTGACTACAGGATTTAACTGTTCTTCAATAAATGAAAAAGTGTTGCCATTTTCATACACTTCCCGAGGTTCTCCTACACAAATAATTGGCTCTATATTGCATTCCAGTAGGTGTTGTGCTTTTTGTGCAATCATCTCACTGGTTTCATTTAGTATTGTTCTTCGTTCGCTATGGCCGATGATGCAAAATTGACATCCAACTTGTCTTAGTGATTGAGCAGATACTTGCCCAGTGAAAGGACCATTGGCGTG
>JBGSLN010000164.1:0-4964 GCA_041740675.1 Gammaproteobacteria bacterium
ATTCAGTCGCACTTTCGGAACACGATAAAAACTTATAAATAATCTAACATTGGAAACCGTGTATCATGTTGTAAACAATTTTGTAAAAATAATGCTAAACCCATGTCGCCACACCATGCATCAGTGCGAATTTGTTTATACTCTGTTTCTGCTTGTTGCGATTGTAATATCGCATGCATTGCAAATTTTTTTGCTCGTTCAAGCCACAATTCATCTTGCGTTAATTCAAATAATTTAAGCAGAGCACAACCATTTCCTGCGGTGCCATGACAAAGTCCCCAAGGTTTTTTTAAGGGGCCAGCATCCCAAATTAACGTACCAGCTTTTAAAAATAATGCTCGTGCTTCAGGTGAACCTAAATGCCATAACTCTGCTAACCCCAAAATCATTCCTGGAGCACCGTGACAAATATGCAGTAAGGGATAGTCTAAACAAAAGCGAATAGGCTTTCTTATATAGGGATTCCAATTAGCATATTTTGGTGTTTGAATAGCAGATTTAATAAAAGTTGTATTCAATTGTTCAATAAGGACTTTTTCTAATGGAAAATAACAATTTCCTTTTAATAAAGCATAAGCATTACCAGCAAATCCGTGTACTAAACCAAGATATACTGCAGATGATCCATATAAATCCTGCCACCACGCGTAGCATGGTTCGTCATCAATTTTACAAAAGCTTAATAATAATTTTTTTGCACCCGTTTTGTAAATATCTAACCATTGTTGATTTTTGGTTTGTTTAAATAATTCTAATGCAACTATCATTGACCCTGGTGCTGCCCACATCAATTCATTGGCTGGATGATCAATATTCGCAATAGCATCATCTTGTAATTGTTCTAAATATTTTTGCTCAGTTGTAAAATTCCATTTAACAAAATTACTACCCAATGAACCAAGTAAATAACCTGTTGTATTAATTGGCATGTCAAATTCAGGATTCATTTCTGTAATCCATGCAGATTGTAACTCAGTTAATCTTTCTAAATAAGATGTATAACGTTGTAGATTAACAGGATACGTTTTACTTAATTGTTTGAGCGCCCATAATGTTCCTGCAGCGCCATTCCATAAACTAGTGATTGGGTGTGTCGTACCAAAACTTTCTCGTAGGTCAAGATGCACTGGCCATAACTGTTCGGCCTGAAATACTTTTTCGGTTTTATCAATCAGCGCTAAAATAGTCGCTTCAGCCGTTTTTGCAGACCAATCTTTTTCTGTAATCACAGTATGGCGTTCAGGTAGAAATAACATAAGTGAAGCCTCCAGAAGGGTTTTAGAGATTTTCAAGAATTTTTCTTTTTCCTGATTAATTTCATTCTAATAATGACTTGCTCTGTTGTTTTCATATCAATTCCATACAAACAAATTTAATGAATCGCTCTTTCCAAAAATAACCCAGCAAATTGCGTCGCAAATTTTTTGTATTGTAAGAGTACTAGATTCCTATAACTCTACCCTGCCAACTGTAATCACTTCTATTTCATCTTGCTTAAACTCATAAAACAATCTATTTTATCCTATGCTTTTAAAGAAATTTTTTATTATTTAAGTGCTAAAACGCAAGTTTAATATACATCTATTTTCCTTTCTATTTAAACTTAAATTATCAGGAATTAAGTCTTTAAATAAGCTCGATAAACCAAGGAAATAGACTTGATCTTCATACAGATTTTCTATTTTAAAATTTTCTTGAACATCAAATATAGGTAAAGTTCCTTGATATTCAATATTAATATCAAAATGTATTTCATCATGTGCTAACGACAATATGACTGGTGAATCATTAACTTTTTGCGTAATGATCATTGTTAATAAACTTTTCAAAGATCGCGTGGTTTTGGCAATCAAATTTGTATCTACACCTGTTTTTTTAGCAAGTTCTAAAATTTGTTCTTCTGAAATCGTTTCTTCATTAAATATAAGCTGCACTTTTTTCTTCTTACCTGGATAGAAGAAAATGTTTAGTAAAATTGCAGATATCGCAATCATTGATAACATTGAATGACTAATTGTTTGAATAATTTCAGGAAATTGCTGATAAAATTGTGGAAATGCCATGGGCGTTAATGCTAATAATATAGAGATCCCTACGATGTAAGTATTTCGCATATCAAGTGGTTTATTCAAAATTAACCGCATACCACCGACGAACATAATACTGCTTGTTACCATTAAACCTGCAGCTACTACAATAGATGGAATGCTAATCCAAAAAGCAGCTATTTTAGGTGAAAAACTAAATAAAATACAAAAGCACGCTACCGCATATGCGATCACTCTACTCGTTGCTCCGCTTGCTTTAGTTATGCCAATTGCACTTGGCGATGCACCTACAGGATAAGTTCCAACCAAACCACTTAATACCACAGCTAGCCCATCGGTAAATGTCCCTTTGCTTAACATTTTATTAGTATTCTTATCTTGTTTATTGTTAATTTCTTGTGAAGTCATCACACAACCATAGGTTCGTAAACCAGCGGCTATAGCGGCTATGGCAAATAATGGTGCTAAATTCCAGGAAAATGAAAAACCCAAATATGATAAATTAGGTAGAGCAAAATAGGGAGCTTGAATAATATGCAATAAGTCAGTTGGATCAAATAAATGAGAAAAATATGCAGCAATACAACCCACAATCAACCCAATCATCAAACTTAGAAGTTTCGCAAATCCTGTACCCCATATGCTTAGGCTGAGTATAGTGAATAGTGTAATTATAAAAACTAGATATGATAAACCTTGATGAATATTATCAACTGATAACACCATAACATGTTGAAATGCCATAATACCGACAGACAAACCTAATCCAGTAAATGTTAACCCTGTTACTACAGATGGAAAAAATACTTTTAATCGATTTGCAATTCCTGCAAATAGGATTTCACATACTCCTGCAAAAAGTGTCATTCCTAAAACCAGTTTTATCCCACCCAGTTTTGCAGCAATAACAGCACCAACGAAGTAAGTCACTGCAGGGCAATTTGTAATAACAAAACCTACCCCAATAGGGCCAAATCGAATAACTTGCAATACTGTTGCTACACCCATCATGAATAAACTCATACTAACTACACTCTGAGCTTCTTTAGGTGGCATATTAGCTGCATTCGTCACAAAGCTGACTAATGCTAAATAAATAGCAACAACAAAAATTTGTTGTAGGGCTAAAAAAAGAGTATAGAAAAGTGGAGGAACATCAGTAAGATTATAATCCAAGTCCGTCGTTGCCATTAAGCCTCTCTAATTAAGCTTTATTTTTTATCAACACAATCGTAATGATCTCACAAAACGCCCCTTACTGGAATTGAATTACATCATATGTTGGAAAGCAGCATATTTTGCCATTTGTTGTTAAAAAAATATAAACATCAAGTAAAAATTAAGTTATCATAATAGACTTTCTAATAAACACTTATTATTAAAGAGGTAAATATTGTATTTCCTCATATTGAAATTAAGCCAACTATCACGCAATCTTCCTTACCAGAACAATTAATTCAGTATTTTTATCAACTTATTGAAAAAGTTGCAACCGCTGAATCTGATATCGATATAACAGCGCTGATAGGAAACATCAGAGAACTTTGTTTGCAAAATGAGAATTTACTTGATCTTATTGAACCTAATAAACAATTGCTTACTGAAAACAGTAAGGCAGCAGCGCCTACAGTAACTTATTTGCTGGCCATGCGTGATGACTGTTGGCCACTAATTCAGGAATTATTTCTTTTTCATAAAACAAAAATTGATATTGATGCTTTTACCCACGATGAAGCCAATTTGCACGCAGCTAAAACTATTTTGTGGCATGCATTTCGTTCTATCAGCGTGTTGAAACAACACCTGGCAAATCCTGACTATCAATGAGAATATACTGAGATACAAAAACAACTCGATGCTGCTAGAAAAACAGTCAATTTTATATTAAAAAATTATGTTATAAATGAGGCTTATTACAATCTTTCTCCTGCTTGCCAAAAAGATCAAGATGCAGGAAAAACTATTTTCTATCTTGCTGCCGAAAGTGGCGAGTTCGAGACTTGCCTAAAAATACTAAATGATTTTCCAGATGTTGAAATTAATGCGACACCTAAAGTTGGGATCCATGCAGGTAAAAGTACTTTTTAGTGGTTGTTAAAATGGCAAAAGCAAGAGGCAATGGCAACGGATTCTAATGAAGATAATAAAGAAACTACACGCAGAAGAAATAAAGAAGAAGAACATAATAATTCACCAACTACAAAAAAATATTATAGATAAGCATAGGAAACCAGTGTCTCAGCATTTGTGCTATTTCAGATTTTAAATAACTGTGTCTATCATCGGATTTGTAGATGACAGCTTTGTTTAATAGTATCATATGTTTTGACAATGGCGTGGCTCAACTATGTCCGTAGACTTAAAGTGCTGCTGTGCTGAAGTGTCGCCTTTGTCATCTGCATCATCTAGATAAGACCTGCCGGGATGGTGCAAATCAAATGATCGTGGCTCTGCATAGACTATCTCTCATATGAATTTAATAAATTTGTATAGTATTTGAACGTGAATTCATATTAGGTAATAACGTTAATAGAAAATACGAAGTCCTTCTAATAAAAATTGATTTTTATCAATTGTATTTTGATAAAAATATCTTATATTTTCTGCTTAAGATAATTTATAGACAGCTAAAAAACTTTTCATATGCAAATTGATTCATCTAGCCAAAATTAAAACAACAATCAATACATTATCTTAAGTAAATTTTATATTTATAAAGAGGGGAAAAAATGAATACTCATAATTTATTAAAAAATGATCACAATAATGTAAAACAGTCGGTAGAAAAAGTTGAAGCTATATGGAACAAAGATACATCAACTGATACACCTAAAAAACAAAAATACTTTTCTAACTACAAAAAGAAAATTATTGTTCAGAGTAAAGCAGAAAAAATAATATTTTATGAATTCTTAA
>JBGSLN010000165.1:0-9131 GCA_041740675.1 Gammaproteobacteria bacterium
ACAAACCCTGTCATCCTGAACGAAGTGAAGGATCTCCATCAGGTTGTTCATGCCTTACTTATCATCCCAAACAACACGAGTTAATCTCCAACTCTTACATTAGGAGAGGTGGCATTATTATTCATTGAATCAGTCACTGTAATGCTGACAAATGTATTTGCATTAAGCCCAACGTTATTGAGCTTGACTGCATTAGGCGGTAAAGGATAATTTGAATAATTATTCCAACGATGGTTATCAACATTATAACTATAACTATATCGACCACTTCCTCCATTGGCGTTATTGAATATAATAATCACATTGCTCTTTTGTCCAGGAACCCTGAAAACTCGATCTATTGCAGGCGGATATAATAATGATGGGCCAATTGGCTTTAAAGGTGGTAACACCGGTTGCCAAGGTACGGCATTACTGCTATTAATTGCTAACCACCACAATAAATTTGTAATAGTTTCACCATTATCAATTCCGCGATAATCAACTAATGCAAATGGAATTCCAATGGCTCTTAGGGTGTTAGTATTATCTACAATACAATAGGCTGCCTTAATCGAGCTACACGCCTCACCACTTTTAACTCGTGGGCTGCTGTCAAATGCTGTGTTCACTTTTGACATTGCATTGTAAAGTACGCCACCTGTCTCATGTTGTAATTGAGAAAAAGCCCACTGTGGATCTTTCAGAGCCATTATGGGCTCAAACAGTTGGCTCCATTGATTTGCACCATTGAGTAATCCCTGAAAACCTCCCCAATATGCAGTCAAAGATGGACTTCCTGATTCTGAGTATTCTGCAGCAAACTTATCAATAATATTTCCGCTATCATAAGTAATATCGCTGTAATTATTAATGATATTCAACAACATACTGTTTGCATTTTGTAGCAATTGCCAGTTAGCCTCCACCCAATCTTTTGAAAATAAATCTAAAGTTATTGGGGTATAAGGCAACATTTGTATGCCGAGCACATAAGATTCTTTATTGCCAAAAAATGTCATGTGATCAACTTTTAATGACCAATTAATCCCTGTCACTCCAGAATTATCCATTGATACACTTGTATTATATTTATTAAAAACCGTATTAGGTGCAATATCATAACCATCATAAATGCTCTTACTCGGAATAATTTGCGTCCAAGCCTTTGCAGCTCGGATTTCCAACGCCGTCATAATCTTACCAATATCAGTCAGCTCAGCATTATTCGTCACTATTCCCCATAAGGTTAATCCATACCATGCATTGACACCTTCACTGGTAGATTCTTGATTTCGTCCAACAGCACCTGGCACTAAACCATTAGCGAATGCATGGCCCTCAAACCAATCAAAGTAGCGATATTGCGGAAAATAAGGATCATCGGTTGATGGATTTGCGATATCTCGTGCTAATAAATCAAAATAGCTTTTATGTGCTGCTAACCAAGTACTATCAAATTTACCAATGACAGCTGCAGCATATAAAAAATAGCCATAATGAAAATGGTGATCAGTGTATTGGCCATTATAAAAATCTAAATTATAGCCACACTGATCTTTAGGGCAATCGTTAGGACTTGCAGCAGCACGCGCTGAAATAATGCCGCCAAATTTATCATCGTAATTAAAAAATCCTTGCAGAGTGCCGTGAGGATCTTTTGCCGGGGGGCTTTGTACAAACCAAGGCGCTAAAAATGTTTCCATTCGTTTCACAATATGATCTCGTTGTTGAATTTGGCCCAATTGGTCAGCGATTAAAACTAAGCGTGCAAGACGAGCAATTTGTTTACCAAAGGCATAAGTATCATTTTTTGCAGTAGGTTCTAGGGTGTTGCCATGATTCTTAGGATCAAATGGATCTGCATCAACGAGTTGAGTATCTGTTTTTAAAGAAGTTGTTAATAAATTTATAAATGCAGGAGGAATTGATTGAGTACCATACCAAATGTTCTGATTTTGCAAAACTGGTGGATACGGTACATTAAGATCCCATCTGTTGCCAACAACAGCAACCATGGGTCCACGAATGGTTTCGATAGAATAGTTATTATTAACAATTGGATTTGCAAGATGATTAATTTGAGTGGCTTCAAAAGCCATCATTAATAACGGGTTACTTTGCGATCCTGCCATTTGTTGTGTTTGCCATTGATAATTAACTAATCCGCTAGTATCACTCGAAGATAAATTCACTGTTCCACTAATAGGATAAGTTCCAGAATAGTGTTGTAGCAATGCTTCTTCTGCGGCAAATTTTTCATCAGTCAAGATTTTCAAAGCAAATTGAGCATCGGTAATATGCGAGTCTGTTTCGACCGAACCGACATAAGCAACCCGCACGATGCCAGTAAAATTGGACGCTGCTAAAAGTTGCTGGTAAACATGATCACGATTAGGGATATATTGCAAACTCAACGGTTTATCAGCAAAAATCATATATTCGTTATATAAAGCAGGAGGCCCATTAGGATAATTTTTTTTGGTTAATGCCGACATATCATCTGTTGCAATAATTACTTTAAAAACCTTGCCAGTATAGACAGCATCCGCTTGAGTAATTTCAGGTGCTTGTTGGTCAGTACCTATAGCTAAAAATCCTCGATTAGTCGATTCGTATAAATCAACTGGTAAATTATTATATTCCATCGTGATGTAGGGCGAACCTCTGACTATGGGTGCTGTCATTGACTGCGCGCCATCATTAATAGACCATCGTGTAGTCAAGCTTAATTGATCATAATGTGTAATAACGCGCGCAACATTGCACGCTAAAATTTCTGGAATCCCAAACGCAATATCACTATTCATATCAACGACTAACGAGTAAGTATATAAATCTGAATTAAGATTATTAGTCGTTGGTGCTGTGGTAACATTTAAAAAAGGAGTTTTAGCTGCACTGATAGCTAAGCCTGGCAAGTTGATGGGTATGCCTTTATCATTTTTTAATACTTCATCAATGACTCTAATATTTAATGGACTTTCTGCTACTCTAAAATCATCATATCTATTTCCTCGCTGTTTAGCTAAAAAAATTAAATCAGTAAACCACTTATTAGTAGGAAAATGGCATGTATTGTTAGCACAAGGATTTTCTGTATCAGTAAACTGGACCGGATCTCGAGTCGGATTGCCATCCGTACCATATTCCTGATATGGCTGAATAGGACTCAGACCATTGTCGTTACCATGAGGGATTAATGTACTTGGATTAATAGCATTATCAATCGGTGCTTGATCGATAAAAGTTACTGGAACAGCAAAACTAAAATTTGTGAAAAATATAAAACTAATAGCCATCCAAAAATAAACTTTACGCGGTGTATTCAAATGAAACATCTTTTCCTCTTTCACTTTACATTTTTAAAACGTTGCAATGATACTTGAAAAGCATTTCTATTTTTTGGGTATACCTATTAAGTGTCTGACATTTTGAGCGTAGGAGGAATCTCCTTCAGGCTACGTATGCTTTTTAATGACCCCTCGCTTCGTTCGGGATGACAGTTGGGCGTTCAGGACGACAAACCTCCTTGTCATTCCGAGCATAGCGAGGAATCTCCATCAGGTTAAGCATGCTTTTCAATGATCCCTCACTACGTTCGGGATGACAGTTGGACGTTCAAGATGACCCGCGTTGGTTGCCCTCTCCCATACACGTATACGGATATACAGCTAAGACTTTATAAAGCATTTCTATCGTAAACTACACAAATATAGTTAGTAGCAGAGGTGTGTTATGTTTCAGTCTAAACCAAAAGAAATCCAACAATATCAATATGATGAATTATTTGCTCATCACCAACAATACAACCAAACTACTGATGTCGCATGGTATCACCATTTGGTTCCAGGTTTAGTTGGAATGATTAAAATTGCCAATGCTGACTATCAACAATTTCTAAAATATCTTGAAGCAACGAAACTTGATGGTGTAATAAAAGTTGAGATTTACAGACGTTTTCATGCCAAAAAGAAAGAGTTTAACCTGAAATTAGCTCAACTTGAGCAAGTAAGTGATGAAATACAGACAGAGTTTCACACAATATTTAGTAATTTTGGAAAAAAACGCTTGGAAAATGATCAGACCCAAAAGATCAAATCTGCATGCAGCAAATTAGCAACTACTAATACTGTACTAAAAACAAAGATTGAGAAATTATGCGAAGAAATTATAGCGCTACACCAAGATCACACCACGGTTAGTACCAAATCACTAGCAGAGCAACAAAAATTGGCACATAAATATTTCGCTGTGCCTTCTATTGATCCAGATCATCATAACGCAGACCCCTATCTGGTTGATTTTGCAATTAATCCTGAGGCTCAACATTTATATAATACTTTTGAAAATTTGCCGATCAATTACATCATTGAAGTGGCGGAAGGATTTATTGAGCGACCAGTACCATCGGCTAATCAAACAACGGGTAGTCGTATTTATCAACAGGCCGCTGCTGCTCTACGTCTTCCAGCATTTGATCCTTGGAAAGAGAGTTATTTCCCTACCTTTATTCAAAACCAAAAAACATTAACCGAAGAATTAAAATTTAATCCAGTGACTAAATTTTTCATTAATTTATTTGTACCTATTAAAAGTGCAATTAATGACATTGAAGCATTTAGAGTTCATAATAAAGAATCATTACGCTTACTTGAATATCAAGCTAATCAAAAGAAACAAGCCATCGCCGAAGCGATGTATTCAAAGTTAAATGCTTATTTAACGGCTAATGAAGTCAATCAAACAGACTATGAATATTGTATTCACTTTATTAAAACGCATGGCAATTTTAAAGTTGCTAATATTCTGGTAAATCAGGCACAAAATCTTCATCACTTTATTCAAAGTGAGAAAAAAAGAAATAAAAAAGAGATGCCGTTTTTTAGAATATTTAATGCTGACAAAGTCAATGAAGTTAAAAACTATAGTACTTATTTGAAAAATCTAGAATTAGAAATTACACAAAGTCGAAATCCATTGGAGGAGATATTATCCAATCTAAATTTAAAGAATATTTTTATAGATAAGTTCAATGCAAGATTTAAACAAGATAATGTTGTAATTCATTTGTCGTTGGAAGAATTAATTAAACAACACTTTAACAATCCAGATAACAAACAAGCCTTAATAGCATTTGTTAGTTCATTACTGCAACAAATAGCCTCTGACATGCCATGGGATATTTCGACATATTTTTCAGAAGAAAAAACTACACTCAAAAACAATCTTGAACAATTAAAAACATTGTTAAATAGTTTGCTAATAAAACTGAAAAATGATTCTATTGCTATTCAAAATAATCACTTTAAAATTGTTGATGATTCTACATCCTCAAAAAAATTCATTGAACAGTATAATCAGCAGCATAGTGCAGAACCTATTACCTATGCGAAACAAACTGCGCCTTATGCAGATGCGGTTAAAAGACTGCTAAGTTCTGCTTCCATTGCAAAACAATTTGCCTTGGCATATAACGCCCAATTAAATAACATACTAATGCTGCAAATAATCCCCAATAGTCAAGATGCTGCATTATCTGCAGCAGATATTGACTGCATAGCTCAATCTTTTGCAAATCCAGTTAACAAAGAGGCTAATCTTGAATTTTTAGCTAAGTTTAAACCTGATATAATTGACACAGAAATTACTTCGTTACAGAGGCAAAACCAGCAAAATCCAACAGCAGTATTGCAAAACAAAATTGCATTTTTACAGTCTATAAAAACATACCAGCCATTGCTAAATCAAATTAAAGCCCATGTAGAAAATCCAGATGTCGATTTATCAAAACGCCTAGAAATGCGCTTAGATTCCATCACCGGTGATTATGGTCGTTTGTGGGATTTGATATTTTTGCATGGCGTTAATAATAATGATGAAACTGGCGAAGGATTGATCACGACTACTTTACGACATATAAACTATGCCATTAGTGAAATCCAAGCAAAAATCAATAGTACAATGTTTAGTTCTACTGCAGTAGATCAAGAGAGACTGGATGGATTAAATCTCTTAAGAAAAATAGTTGCAGGAGAACAACGAGTTCCTCTAAGAAATGATGAGAAAGCTTTATTAGAAAAATTAGTACCACAGGAACGATTAACTCGAGAAGTGAGTGTTCATAATATTACGGCTGTTAATTATATTATTTACCGTTATACCGACTATCATTTGCATAAAGAATTGCAAAATACTTCAACAAATGATGTGAATGCTGGACTGATTCCAATGTATTTAGCTGTGTTAAAAGCACATACTAATATAGATAAAGCACAACAATATAAAGATTTATCACTTAATGCTGTTAGAAAAATTAGTAAAGTTTTTAATGTGCTTCAAAATGGAGAATCAGAATCTGACATAAGCGATGAAAAGTTTAAAGAAAATGAAAACTTATTACCACAAGAACAAGCCTTGTATCCATATAGAATTTCTGGCAATGCACAACAAGCTATAAAGCATTCTAATAATACCTTGCAAAATCTTGCCTTACTAAAACGTCGTGCATCTATGTTCAAAGAACACAATGCACAAATTATTCGCTCAGTTAATATTTATTTGCAGGGTTTATCGAGGGTAACAATTCAGGAAATAGCAGCAGGTGAGGCGATATTGCCAGAACTAAAGCAAGGATTTAAAGATACGTTAAATGAAAATGAATTAACACAAAGTAGTCTTAATTTTATTCGTCAAAATCAAATCTTTACTCCAGCAACATTACAAGAATTAACGTTAGCATTAAGCAATGGAAATGCTAATCGTTGTTATGATGGTAAGAATTCAGGCTATGCGCTTGCGATTGCTACCATTGCTGAACCACACCAAATTGAGATGTATTTGAGTAAACGCATGGAATTCATATTTAATATAGAGAACATTGCATTAACTGCGTTAGATCATCAATTTTTGCAACATCATAATGTCAAACAAAATGCAGCTGCACAAACTGCATTGAATCGTATAATCAACTCATATATCAAGAATAGTAACTTTCAATGGAATGAAGGAGCTGCAGGAATTATTGAGCAATATGCTGATGCTGAAAATAAGCAATTATATCGCGCCAAAAGAATTAGTGAGTTTCTAGAAGTCGCACGAAAAATCAATGAGAAGAAAACTGGACCTAGAGCACACGGGATGGTAGAAGGCTCGAACGACTATTTTCAGTGGTTATGCAAAAATCCAATTACTCCACCTAGTGAAGTTTTCGTTAATAAAAGTATTATTAATAGACTTGTTATAACTGCTGCCCTTGCATTTTCTGATGAAATGATTTCAGGCACAACTATCTATAAACATGAGCATTGGACTTATACCTTACAAAAATTTTCGAAATTTGCTAGTAATGATACACAACAGGTAATAAATTTATTTAAACTGCAATATTTGCTATTTTCAAATTTTAATGAAGAAACTAAGATTAATGAAATTAAAAAATACAAGCAGTATTTTACTAAAAATAACCTAGCAATCTATCCATATAATGAAGAAGCAGCACATAAAGCAATTTCAGGTTATATTGAAACTTATCTTCAATTAAATAATAATGTATGGGATAAAATGCTAGAAAGTTATGCGCTATTCTTTGCTTCAGCATTAGATTTGCAAAAAATTCGTTTTCTACGTATCGATGAATTACTACAAAATGGAAATAGCAAAGATGTGAGAAACTATATTAACTTTGTTAAAGGTGATGCTGCTATTGTTCCATCAATCACTCATGATTCACGCTTATCCGCTGAATTACAACAAAATGCGGTTAGTGTACTTGATAAAAAATTTGCAGTTTATCAACAAGAATTTTCATGGAGCAGGCATGCAGAACAATTGATTGCAACTTGGGGTACTGCTGAACGGCTAGATCTGTATCGTATTAAACGAATTGAAGAATTACTTAAGAAAAATGATGTTAAGAAAACCTGTGCTTATTTACAGAAATTGAAAGACAAAGATCTACTTGGAACTACAGATCAATATGGTTTTTGGTCACAAAATTTAATCAAAACTCCTGAAGGAAAACAAGCCCTGGCTCACTTGCTTGCAACCTATGCAACCACAGATATCGCATGGTCATCTAACGTTGATCTATTTCTTAATCACTTTGGTGATAAAGAATTGTTGCAATACTATAATCGCAAACGATTTCAAGAGTTATTTAATTCTCAATCTAGATGCTTTTATGGAGAGCACGATCTTTCTAAGTGGTTGACAGAAACTTTCAAAGGAAAACAATTTTTACGTTCAGAACAAGACCGCTTTTTTGCTCATTCACAAAACACTACGCAAATGACTTGGATGCAGTATCAAGAATTATTTGGTAAAGATCACTTACAAGAAATTATAAGTGTGTTGAGTAGCTATGTAGAAAAACTTGAAAAGCTCGAAAATCTTGAGAATATTGATGAAGAGTTATTTTATCTTTGTGAAATCATTTTAACAGAAAGTTTTTGTCGTGCAGCAGCAACTGGCGCACCAAACAAAATAAATCAAGATATTCTTACAATAAATCAGATTCTTTTTGAACGATGGAAAAATTTACAGGCACGCAATGCACAAAAGAAAGATATTCAAAAGACTGTTAAGGAAATTGCTCATGCTATTCAATTTCAAGAGTTTAATAAAGCATATAAAACATATAATCAAGAAAAAAAGAATTACTCGACTTCAGCTTCAGCACACGATCCAAATTCTGAAGAGGCAGAACAACGGAAAACAAAAATTCATGCTATTCACAGTGCTGTCACTGAAATAACAAAAGAGATGGTGTTTTGTTCGCAAAATATTAAGCATCAATCTGAAATATTAACTGAGGCTGCTAATGAAATTCTACAAACAAAATCTTTAGAAACCTTAAGAAGCCACTTAGACCCGTTAGTTCAATTTGACACAACGTTTGCAACGCTTAAATTTCAACGAGTCATGCAAAAATTTAAGATTAAAGCAGAAACTATGTCTGCTGTTCGTGTTCTAAACATAGATGATGAAGATTTATTGAAGCAATTGCCTGAATTAGAATTAGCGTTATTATTAGCGACTCCAGAGCAATATTCAGTTTTAGTTAAATATATGAATTCTGTATCATTGATCAACATAGTAAATGTAGATCTATTTATAAATGATGCTGTTAACCTGGTAACAGCTGTTTTTGA
>JBGSLN010000166.1:0-2642 GCA_041740675.1 Gammaproteobacteria bacterium
GAATTTAGTTCTGAATTATCTTCATTTTTATCACTGACAACTTCAAGGAGATTTAAAATCTTCGTTGTTGAAGTTTCTTCAAAAAGCGGCTGCATATTTGATTTTGAATCGCTAAGGGATTTATTCCCCATAGCTTGCTGCGTTGAAGATTTAGAGTTTTCATCGCATACCTCATCCATTTGCGGCGGCGAGGTGGTTGATTTGGATTTCTTTGTGTCAATACCAATAGTATCAAAATAAAAGTCATCAAGTTTTTTGCCATTATGAAAATCTTCTGCAATTATTTTTAATTGCTCTTCAAAAGGCTGCATTATAGTTTGCGCGTCAAATTCATTATCATGAGAAAATACTTCTTTCTGATCAAAAACTAAAGCTAGATGGTTTTTTTCGCGATCAACTTCTGTTCTAGTAAAATGGCAATCTTTTTTGGCAAGAAATTTGAAGAAATTAATTTTTTCAAAAAGCTCATCCATGGCTAATGGAAAAACTTCAGAACGATTGCATTCTAATATTAATAATATAGTTAAAAAAATTTGTTGTAATGTTAGTGATGGATTGTTAGAAAAAAGTTTAGTGGTAATATTGATTAAATCTGTTGGTTCTAAGCATGAGTAGATAGAATTCTTCAAATGTTCTAAAATGTCTGAAGCTTTAATAGCAAATGTGGCATCCCAATTTTTTTGATTGACTATTAATAGAAAATAAAAGAGAGTAGTAAAGCATTTGTTATGAGTTGCAAAGAGTGGGGAGATTACACTAAATTGTTCATTGAGTAATTCAATTAAATGGCTAGATGGTGACGTTTCTTTTGAAAATTCAGCGATTCTTATCACTCCAAAATCAACTAATAACCAAGTTGGTTTCGACCAATGTATTAAAGTAAGTTCTCTAATTTTATCAACTAGCCAAATTACCACTTCTCCAATTTCCGGACAATAATAAGCAGCGGCATTCAAAAAAGATAAATGGGCCACATCATGTTGAGTAGTTTCTGTCGCATTTGCTTCTTTATTATGAACTAAGAGAATTTTTTCTTTGCTATGCAATCGGTAAAAGAGAACACGGCTTTTAATTTTCATTCTTTCATAAACTAAATCCAATGGTACAATACTAAATATTGGCGTAGCGTCTTCATAAGCAAGTTTATTACCAAAGAGAGTTCGTTGCATGGCAAAGTGTATTGCTATCGGCATGATAACAGCATTGTCTTTATGATGAAAATTTGAAAAAGCAATTTTCTGTTGTCCAACAACTGTAAAATATACATTTTCAAATTCAGAAAGCCCTTCACAACTATTGGAAAATTTTTTTGTAAAAGTTTCTTTTCTCAGTTTCTTTGCAAAAGTTTTGTATTGATTATTTTCGACATAATTATAAAGGGAATCAAAAAAACTAGAATTTTCTTTTTTATTAACAGATGTAATTAAAATTTCTTTATCTGGATAGTCCTCCAGCAATTGTAAGTACGTCAAAATGCTTTGCATTTCACTGCTAGTCATTTTGATAGTTTCTCTTTGCTTATAACATAAAAGAGTTATACGTCTTGCTGTATCTGTATCAATAGGTTGTTTCGAAAACAGTGTGGATTGCCATTTGTTTTTGACTAAGTCATTGATTTGGATTTGTTCTTCTACACTAGGAGTATCAAGGTAGTTTTTGATGTAATCATCAATTGAATCGCTAAAAGAAAAAAGAGGAGTATGTTTTAACATATATAAGCAGTTAGAGTACAAAATTTTTACTTATAATATCATATCAAACCTTAAGGTTTACTTAAGGTTTAACAGGTTTTTTAAAATTCCCCATGCTCATGGTGAAAAATTTTACAGTTATTTTAAGTAAACTTGTGCCTGATTTAGCCGCATGGGCAGAGCGGCTAAAAGTGATTGTAGAAAAAACCATAGGTTTAGTAAGCAAAGGCACAACACAGCTGTTAGCTATGATCGTTGAGTTATCTACTCAAAATGACTTACAAGTTGCCGATAGTTTCATTGATTTACTTGTTCTTCTTAAAGAAGCAAACTTATTGGACAATGGCATAATACTAGATGATGTTTTTAGTTGCGTTAGACAGATAAAGAGTAATCATCCGAATAATTTTATTGCAAATATAATTGGACTGCATAATCGGCATAATGACAAACCAGCTGTTTATCTCGGTCAATTAATGCAAATTGCGAGTAGTGATTATAGTACAGCTGAACAACTGCTATCTATTATGCTGAAACTGAAGCAAGCAAACATACTTGATATCGTTGATCCAGAAAGCCTTCTTGAGTTACATAATAAAATAGGTATTAAAAATATCATCAGCTGTGTTGTAATCTTTCTTGCTTTTAGTCAGGAATTACGTGAAGGTAAGCTAAGCAAAAATACCGTTTATCACGTGCTAGATAACGAAGGCGTAGATGGCTTAGACCGGCTGAAACAAGCATTATCCATTGGCAAGGAAAAAGGTATAAATTTTACGGTTATTGCAAATTATATTTTACTGGGCAGCACTGCAGTAGCATTAAAGAATGTTGGAGCAATACCCGACAGAAATACCTCGATGTTGTCGGAAAAAAGCCCAGGCATGGGTCTAGCGTAGATCAAACAATTAGGGGCTGTTTACAATTTATCTTTTTGCTCAAATACTGCAT
>JBGSLN010000167.1:0-5593 GCA_041740675.1 Gammaproteobacteria bacterium
TTAATTAATCAATTTTCTACTGTTACTGATAACAAAAATTTCTATTCTATTCAGGTAAGCTATCCGCAAATTAAAGGTATGAATTTATCTATTACAGGAAAAAATATTAATAAAAATATTGAAACATTTTTACAAACACAAACAAAAGCTTTTATGCATCAAGTTATAAATAACAATAAAACTGAACATTTTCCAAATATGAATAGTAATAGCAATACCTTATCAATTAGTAATACTATTACTGCAACAACCCCTAAAATTTTGAGTATCCGGTTTCAACTATCCAGTTATTATTCTCATGCGGCGCATCCAAGCACAACTTATGTAAGTTTGAATTTTGATCCAAGTACCGGCAATTTAATCCCCTTAGCCAGTTTATTTAAACCAAATTCTGATTATTTAAACGTATTTGCGAATATCTCTCGGCTACAGTTAATTAAAAAGCTTTACCCAAATTTAAAAAATCCTGATCCAAAAAATTATCCAATAAAATGGATTTATCAAGGCACTATGCCTGATACTAAAAATTATCTGGTTTGGAATATTTATAATAATCAGCTTGTTCTAACTTTCCAAGAATATCAAGTGGCATCCTATGTTTTCGGTCAACAAACAATCATGATCCCATTGGATGAATTAGCTACAATTGCTAAGTCTGGCGGATTAATTGATGTGAAATTGTAGCCACGCCTCGAGTTTTCGAGAAACTGCGTAGCTACACTAATGAAATAAAAATCAGAACGATCAAGCTACTTCTTGCATAAGAAAACTATTAAACAAAAAGCCTTTTCCTTTTTCTGTTCCTCTTGCTTTTGCTTGTTTGATCTTTGTAATAGTCCAAATAATCTCTAGGGCATCTTCTTTGATACAACCATAAAGTTTACCGGCTTCAGGTAGAGCATGCAGCTTTGATAAAAATCTATCTGAATCCATCACTTCTCCAGAAGTAAAATCAATCACAACTGAATCAGTGCAATGCCAATGGTCATCAGCTTTATCAATTTGACTCATAGGAACTTTAAAGAAGTCAAGGGTGCAACAAAAGTGATAATCAAGTTGTAGACCATCAACAAAACGCTCTAGCTCTAATGGTCTATTTGAAGCAATCATGCCGCTAGCAGGTTGCAAACCAAAAATTACAATTCCTTGATCAGCTTCACATACTTCATTAAAGTTTTCTTTCAAAATAGCAATAACTTCTGGCATTAATAATGCAAATGCAGCGGGTATATGTTCAGGGTTCGTTTGTTGTGAACCACTAAAAGAACGGATCCGACTTGTTTCGTGGTTTCTTACCATTCCAATAAAATAATCATATCTCATAGCTTCCATTGCCTCCTAAGTAGTCTATCTATTATTAAAATAAATAAAATAACAAAATTCACCGACTTTAAAATGCTCTCTTTTAAATAGGTTACAACAAAATTCTACGCATTAATACTGTTAAATTTACTAGGTGATATATTATTTTTTTCAATCTATAAAAACCTATTCTACCCTGTTATTTTAAATACAATTATTCAATTAAACCTAATTCTTTGACAGCATCTCTTTCTTGCTGGAGTTCATTTAATGTTAAGGCTATCTTCGCCTTACCGAATTCATTATGTTGAATATCTTGAATGACTTCTAACTTGCCGTTCACATTACGGCAAGGGAAAGAGAAAATTAAGTCCTTATCAACTCCATACTGGCCTGATGATGCTAAGCAAACGGAAAAGCTTTCACCTACTGGTGTGTTATGTGTTAATGAATACACACCAGAAATAGCAGCATTGGCTGCAGAAGCAGCGGAAGATGCTCCTCGAGTTTTAATAACAGCCGCACCCCGTTTCTGTACTATTTCAATAAATTCGTTTTTCAACCAATCTTCATCTTTAATAATATCAGTAACAGGCTGGCCTTTAATTTTTGCATTATAAAAATCTGGATATTGGGTAGACGAATGATTACCCCAAATTGTCATTTGACTAATATCAGTAATATCAACCCCTGCTTTTTTAGCCAATTGGGTACGTGCGCGCTTTTCATCTAATGTGGTCATTGCATAAAAACGATCATGTGGAACATCTGGAGCATTTTTCATGGCGATTAAGCAATTGGTATTGCAAGGATTTCCAACTACAAAGACTCGTACATCATCAGCTGCATTTTCATTGATTGCTCTACCTTGTTTAGTAAAGATTCCACCATTAATTGACAATAACTCATTACGTTCCATTCCGGCTTTCCGAGGCACAGAACCTACTAACACTGCCCAATTAATATCTCGCATAGCTTTATTTACATCAGCGGTTGTCACAATATTTTTCAATAATGGAAATGCACAATCATCTAATTCCATTGCTACACCATCTAACGCAGGCAATGTTTGCTCTAATTCCAATAACTGCAATTCAATTTCTGTTTCAACCCCAAACATTTGACCGGAAGCAATTCTAAATAGCAGTGCATAACCAATTTGTCCTGCAGCACCAGTCACTGCAACTTTTATTCTTTTAACCATGTTTTTCCCCTAATCTTTTCATTCTATATACTTTGCCCAATTGTAATCCTTATCACCCACAACAAGCAATGGCGGATTCAATAAGGATTCCTTATAGTTAAACTTTATTGGATTAAAATACAAATCCGTCATTGCACCTCCCGCTTCTTCAATAATACATTGTGCAGCACCCATGTCCCATTCAGAGGTTTTACCAAAACATGGATATACATCTGCTGATCCTTCCGCTATAAAACATGTTTTTAAAGAGCTTCCTTTTGGAATTTTCGTATGAGAAGGAATTTTTTGAATAAACCTAGTTGATCTCTCTACATCATGCCGTCTACTGACAGTAACTCGCAAATGATTTATATCCACTTTAGTTGTATGAATTTGTATACTATGTTCATTTGCAACTTGTTTAAAAGTTCCTCCATGAAGATAAGCAGAGTAGCAAAGCTTTAATACCGGCGCATAAATCACTCCAAATACAGAATGACCTTGATGAATTAATGCTATATTAACCGTAAACTCATCTGTCTTATGAATAAATTCCTTCGTTCCATCTAATGGATCAATTAACCAATACGTTTGCCATTGCTGTCTAACAGCAAAAGGAATTTTTGCACCTTCTTCTGATAAAATAGGAATATTTGGAGTTAAATCTTTTAATCCGTTTACAATTATATGGTGTGCAATTAAATCTGCTTGTGTAACTGGCGTAGAATCTGATTTAATTTGGACGTTAATTTCAGCACCACTATTATATATCTCTAAAATAGCTAAACCAGCCTCTTTTGCAAGAAAAATACATGGCTTGACAAGTTGCTCTAAATTAATGTTCATTCAATAAGTCTCTTAATAAGTATAAAGCGGCAACACTCCTCGCTTCAGAAAAATTTTCTTCTTGAAGTAAGGCTTGATAATTATTTAATTTCCAAGGTACTACTTCTAATGGTTCTGGTTCATCACCTTCCAACGAAGCCGGATATAAATCCCTGGCAAGAAAAACACTGGCTTTACCACCCCAATATCCCGGTGCTGATGTCATACTACGGATAAATTGAATGTTCGCAGAACCATAACCAATTTCTTCTTGTAACTCGCGATTCACAGCTTCTTCTAATGTTTCACCCTCATCTACTAAACCTTTAGGAAAAGCCAACTCATACCGATCTGTGCCAGCCGCATATTCGCGTACTAATAAAATAGTATCCGCATCTAATAATGGGATAATCATAACAGCTCCTCGGCGACTGCTGATCATTCTTTCAAAAATGCGTTCATTACCATTACTAAATTTTAAATGTATTTCTTCAATACGAAATAACTGCGAAGTTGCAACTATTTTTCGTTTTAGAATTTCTGGCTTTTGTGGCATACAATTTTGACCTAAGTATAAAATAGCTGAAAGAAACACCTTCTCGCTAACACGCTTTGGAATGCGCTATTTTAAATCTATATCATAATCCAAAATTAATGGCGCATGATCTGAGAAACGTTGATCTTTATAAATAACACCGCCTTTGATGAATGATTTCAATTCTGGTGTCACAATCTGATAGTCTATTCGCCATCCAACATTTTTTGCCCATGCTTGTCCGCGATTAGACCACCAAGTGTATTGTTCTGCTGCTTGATTTATTACACGAAAAGCGTCAACATAACCTAACCTATCAAACACTTTATCTAACCAAGCACGCTCTTCAGGTAAAAAACCGGAATTTTTTTGATTACCACGCCAATTTTTTAAATCAATATTTTTGTGTGCTATATTCCAATCACCACAGATAATATACTCCTGATGTTGTTTACGCAAAGTTTTTAAATGTTGGTAAAAATACTCTAAAAACTCAAACTTGCACGCTTGCCGTTCTGGCCCACTACTCCCCGAAGGTAAATAAACTGAAATAACACTAATATTATCAAAATCAGCTTGAATATATCGACCTTCGATATTACATAACTCAAAATCTAACCCTGTGATCAATTTCTTGGGCGCAATTTTTGAATAGAGCGCAGTACCACTATAACCCTTTTTAACAGCATCAAAATAATAGCAATGATACCCTTCGGGATAAAATATAGGATCAGTTAATTGCTCCTGTTGCGCTTTGGTTTCTTGGATACAAATTACATCAGCCTCTTGCTGAGGTAGCCATTGAAAAAACTCTTTATTCGCAGCAGATCGAATACCATTTAAATTTACTGAAATGATTCGCATAATATTTTATAATGCCTTTAATTCAACTTGTGGTGTAATATTCTATAATAAAAATTAAGGTAGCAAAATGCAATTATATCAACGCAAATTTATTGAAATGTGTTTAGAATATAAAGTGTTACGCTTTGGTGAATTTACACTAAAATCTGGCCGAATTAGTCCTTACTTTTTCAATGCTGGCTTGCTCAATACTGGAACAAGTTTAGCTGCACTTGGACATTATTATGCTGAAGCAATTATAAATTCAACCTTAAAATTTAATATGTTATTTGGCCCAGCTTATAAAGGCATTCCTTTAGTTTGTTCTACAGCAGTTGCATTGGCGATAGATTTCCAAAAAAATTATGGCTATGCATTTAATCGAAAAGAAGCAAAAGATCATGGTGAAGGCGGCTTGATTATTGGACAACCACTCACTGGCCGTATACTGATTATTGATGATGTCATCACCGCAGGTACTGCGATCCGGCAATCCATTTCTTTAATTACTGAATCTGGTGCACAACCCGCTGGTATTGTCATAGCAATGGATCGACAAGAAAGAGGTACCGGCGAATTATCAGCTATTCAAGAAATTGAAAAAGCTTACGCAATTCCCATTGTTAGCCTGTTTAAATTAGAAAATTTGTTGGAATATACCAAACACAACGTCGATTTTGAAAAATATATCCCTGCACTCACTGCATATAAACAGCAATATGGAGTTTGATCATAGCCTTCTCTAAAACCTGTTAATTCAAGTTATTCTTCTTGAATATTCAAAAATATTTTAACCTAAATTCCGCGGTAGAAACGGGCTAGGGTTTCTACAGCAGAATTTAGATTCAACTCTATGCACCCTAAACTTTCAGAATGGAATCTTCAACTCATCATCAAGTTGTAAT
>JBGSLN010000168.1:0-13486 GCA_041740675.1 Gammaproteobacteria bacterium
TAATTCAATTGCGATTCAAACGATATGTTCCATGGATGTATTGGACCGTGATCATATTAGTTGCGGTTTTTGGAACTATGTTTGCAGATGTGATACATATTCTTGGAGTTCCATTAATTATATCGACGGGAAGTTTTAGTGTTTTATTATTAGCTATGTTTAGTTTATGGTATGTCAGTGAAAAAACATTAGCTGTTCATAGCATACACTCCACAAAACGAGAACTATTTTATTGGATCGTAATTTTTCTAACTTTCGCACTAGGAACAGCTGCTGGTGATTTATTTTCATTCAGATTTCATCTTGGTTATTTAGATGCAACATTAGTTTTTGGAGCTATTATTCTCATCGTGCCATTTATACTCTATTTGCTGCAGATTAATAAAATAGCATTATTTTGGATCACCTACATATTAACAAGGCCATTTGGTGCTGCTGGAGCTGATTTATTAGGAAAGCCAGTAGCTCATGGTGGTCTAGGTCTCGGTGATGGAACTACTAGTCTAATCACGTTGGTTGTAGTTGTTGCTTTAATTATTTGGTTAACCATCACTCATAAAAAAGAAATGCTCTTTGAAGAAAGAGTAGATAATAAATATGGCTTATTAGTAGAGTAGTGATTACCAATTAGGGATCATGCTAGCGAAAATAGAGTTATATCACAATTAGCACTAGACACAAAATTCGACAATAAATCATTGTATTTTACTACGAATTTTTAAAAAAGGAGCAAATAAAAATATTAAGTCAGATATTTTCAATTTTTTTCAGCGCGCCATTAAAAATAAAACTGCCCATGTAGCCCAAAGGGAAGACGCTCAGGTATATGAGCACGAGCAATTTCATCAAATGATCTAGCATCTAATAACAGTAAAAAATTATTGCTGTGTTTAGCGTTGAATACCATTGTAATTATCACACCTTCATCTTCGCTTTTTGCTTGTGGTGCTGCAATAAATACAGGTTCTCCTGGATAACAATTATCTTCTTGCCATATTTTCTCAATTTGATTTACATGATCGATTTTAATCAAACGATCTAAAAATCCATTTGCAGATAAGTCTTTGCTAGCGCCATAAGCAAATTGATAGTAACGGCCATTATGCGTTAGATAATTAATTCGCGGAAATTCAAAAATATTATCGGACATAAGTTCATATTTAGCATAACCACCTTTCAACGGTAATTTATAGCGTCTAAAATTCACATTAGGTAAATGCATTGGTTGATGTTGGATTTTATCTAAATAAAATGCATCAATGATTTTTGCGTTATCATAGCCAGAAATATCTAGGATAATTTCCTGTCCTTCTTCGTAAGCATTAATAGTGTGAAACATAAAAAAACTCTCAGTTTCACATTCACTAATAATTTTTCCCGTAACTTTATCAACTAAATAAAAGCGTGTGCCTTGCTGTGGAATCCAGTCAAAATTCTCAATAAACGGCTTACCCCAACGACTATTGCTGTAGAGCATTCTTATTGGATTAATCACTAATGGACACTCAACTAAAATTACATATTTTTCCGTAATACTAAAACTATGAATATAAGCTGGATTTTTAACTGGAATACTGACGAGCATTTGTTGGCTTAAATTATCTTTGGGAATCCGTAAGAAGTAATATTCACTTTTAATTGAATAGTTGGCAGCAAAATTGATGACTTGATTATGCATAAAATCATAATGTGGATGTGCGGAGGTGATTTGATAGTTGAATTGGTTCTTATATTTGACATGACCTTTAGTATCCAGAGTATCTAAATCAATTTTCATTTGTTGCCAGGTTTCTGTCATAGCAATAAGTTCGCCTGCTACTTGCATCGTATTCACATTTGCATTATCAGTAACGATCGATGAAAAAAAGCTTTTTATTTCTTCTAGAACAGATAGTTTAGGATTGGTAGCAAATTCTGATAATTTAATTTTCCCTGTTTGCATAGCTAAAGTATAAGCATCGCTTCGAATATATTTAGACAAATAGCTAATACCATTATCATGAAAAGTGAATTTACTGAGCAAGGCAAAACCATCAAACCAATGACGCATTTTTTCTACATCTACCTCAAATTTAGCTGGACCATTATGCACAAATACGCCAAGCAACCAGCTAGGTAGTTTACCTTGTACAGTTAAACTGCTTGCTGTTTCTGCACCCGTGTAGCTATTAAAACCAGTTCGGTAAGAGTTTTGCATATTTCAAAATCATAGCTTTCAATTTTCTAAGGGGTTGTGTTAGTTGCCAAGAAATTGAGGTATGTGTCTGCATCAATTGCTGTTTTGTTTGCTCATACTGTGCAGATACGAACTGAAGTTCTTGCTTTAATTCTTGTGTTGATTCCTCGTACTTTGCAGTTAAAGATTGAATTTCTACCATTAATTCTCGTTTTGACTGTTCATAGTTTGCAGTGACAGATTGAAGTTTTTCTTGGGCGAACTTCAAATTGGCAGTGTATTCATGGCCTAACTGTAAAAATAAATTTGTTGCTCTCTGTGCCACAGTGTTTAACAATAATTGATCTATTTCAGCATTTACTTTTCCACAGAGTAAAGTAGCTGAACAAGGACGCAAAGGATCATGCAACAGTTGTGGGTGTTTTTCAAGATCATGAGTAAACCACTTTGCAATAAACAAAGCGTTATTTTTATGAAATAAAAACTGACCTAACATAGATGGCGTGGAACCATTTATTTCATGCCACGCAACGGCTGTTGTTATCATCATAAACTTAAACCCTTGCTGTCTAAATGCCATGCATAAATCAACATCTGTCCAACCCACTGGATAGTAACGAGCATCTACGCCTTGCACAGCATCCCATGCCGTTGTTTTTATCAACATTCCTCTGGAAGGAATATAGCTAAGAAGATCTAATTCAATTAAATACTCTGGAAGAGTGGATGTGGTTGGCAACCAACGTTGCATTTTACCAAACTTATTTAAAATGCCTCCACAAGATCCCTGTATCACCTCACCTTGTGGTGATACAATGATAGGGGCTGTTGCAGCCATTTCAAGTTCATTGTTCAACTTTAAAAATAGTTGATCAAGACAGTTTTTCTCAACCAGCATATCATCTTGGATTATCCAAAGATAAGCGGCATTAATAAACTGTCGACTAAAGCTAAGTCCTCCAGCAAATCCTAAATTCAACCCTGTGGTTACCACCGTAACTCGAGTTAGATCAAGTGTGTGGGTGTCAAACACAGGGCTATTAACTATACATAGAATGGCCAATTTAAGTTGTGAATGCTGATTGTAAAGAGACTCGATGCAATTCATTAAACGTTGAATATTAGCACCTAAAGTCACAATGACAGCAACTACATCAGGATTATCATTAACGTTTACTATCATGACAATATATTTTAGTATTATAATTTCATTATTATACACGGATTTAATTATAGTGTTAGATATGGACTAAAAAGCGATATGAAAAAAATTATTACCTTAATTGGCTGCGGCCGATGGGGTTTAAATATTCTACGAGATTTGATACAACTTGATTGTACCGTCATTGTCATCGATCCAAACCTACAAGCGCAAAAGTTAGCATCGCAAGTAGGTGCTCTAGCAGTTTACTCAGATATTAACAAATATTTAATATCAAATATTCAAACGGACTCATATATTATAGCTGCAAATTGTAAACAGCATTATCCTTTATTGCTTGAATTAAAGGATCACATCCAACCTGTTTTTGTCGAAAAGCCAATGGTCCTTACTTTGCAGCATGCAAAGCAAATTCAATCGTTGATGGCTGCAAGGGTGTTTGTGATGCATAAATGGCGATATCATCCTGGAATTTCGGCAATAAAACAGCTCATACAAAGTAAAAAACTAGGCGAGATTCAACACATCTCCACTATTCGGCATGGGTTACAATTTGAATACGATATTGCTGGACACTTAATTCTATTGCCTCATGATTTATCTATTATTTTAGAGTTATTAGATTATATTCCAGAAGTAAAAAATGTAACTCCTTATCGGATGGATCAACAGTTAATCGGTTTAAAAGCCGATTTTAATTCTAATCCCACTGTTAGTATCGATGTTTGTAGCCTGAATAATAATTTTAAGCGTGAAATTGCAGTAACCTTTAGTAATGGTATTGCAGTGCTTTCGGAAAAAAATTATCAATTTGTCAGTTTGTTTAATATTGAAGGCCATTGGCTGGAGAATATAATCTTATGTGCAGTAGAACCTCTCTATCAAGAGCTGAAAATTTTTTTATCTTATTTAGCGGGTGGAGAGCAACCAAAATCAAAGATTGATGATGAAATAAAAATTATAAGCTGTATTGAATCTTTACTTATTGCTGCGGAAGCAAATCATTATGCATATTAATGTGATTCTTGGCCACAAAACCAAACATGATTGAATAAATAAACACAATTTGGAGTCAGTGAATTATGGTGAATATGGAACAATGTAATTTAGAAACTTTGGAATGTGGCGTAAAAATTTATACTCTTGAAACTCATCGGGATGAACGTGGGTCTTTAACAGAAGTTTTTCGTAATTCATGGTGTCACGAACAACATTTTTTGCAGTGGAATTATTTTACAAACGAAGCAAACGTACTACGTGGAGTACATGTTCACCCTGTTCATACTGATTATCTAATAATATTAACGGGTTCGATAATGGTGGGCTTACTTGATTTACGAAAGCAATCTCCAACCTATTTTAAAAGTTATCTCATAGAATTATCTTCTGAACCTAGGCAAGCAATTATAATACCTAATGGTATAGCGCATGGACTGTATTCAAAAGGATTATCGAGTTATATCATTGGCATTGATCAATATTGGGGGACAGAAGATGATCTCGGCTGCCATTGGCAGAGCACCAAAAATCACATACCGTGGCCGTTTGAAAAACCAATATTATCAAGTAGAGATCAAGCAGAGCAATGTCTTGAATTACTGCAAGAACAATTAGACACAGTAAACATAGCGTAAAATTTAAGTCGATGTGTGTTGCAGAGATACAATCGGAGCTTTTTTATTTAGAAATTAACTCTAACATTTTTAGGAAAACTCTGACTTTTAACGGCATAAATTCTCTCTCAGGATAAATTGCATAAAAAGGACTTGTGGATAATTGATATTCAGCAAGACAGTGTATCAGTTGGTGATTTTTGAGTTCGTCTTTAACCATAAACTCTGGGAAAACTGCTATACATACGTGATCTAACACTATTTTTTTAATCAGATCCAAATGATTCGATCTGAAGTTACCTTGAATACGCACTGTTTTTTTAGTGTCATTTTTTGTCATTTTAAGGTTCTGTGTATCTTTTGAATAATTATATGCAGCGAAATTATGCGTTTCAAGTTCTATCGGATTTTTAGGAATACCATGTTTTTTTAGATATTTTGGTGTTGCACAAAGAATATTTTTTACAGCAAAGATCCGTTGTGCGATTAGATTTGAAGATTCTAGCTTTGCAGATCTTAAAGCTAAATCATATCCTTGTGCAATGAGATCAATAGGTTTGTTTTCTAATTCTATATCTAATTTGATTTCAGGGTATTGGTTCAAGAACTTTACAAACATCGGTGCTAATAGATTAAAACCTAAAGCTGGAGGCACAGAAATTTTTAATACGCCAGATGGTTTGCTTTGTAAAACCTGCATCATTAAGTAGCCTTTTTGAGCTTCTTCAATAACTTTAATGCATTGCTGATAAAACTTATAACCAGCCTCTGTTAAGGTGAGTTTACGAGTACTTCTTGCAAGTAATCTAACTTTTAAATCTTTCTCTAATTTTGTCATTCGTTTGCTGATAAACGACTTCGAGACACCTAATAACTGAGCAGTTTTAGAAAAATTTTTAAGATTTGCGACATTATAAAATATTTCCATTTCACTAAGTAACATAGTTCTTGCCCCGTTAATTGTATATATATGGAAACTCATTGTTTCCATGGCCGTGGATTATTCTAAGTTGCATAATGCAGTATAATCAATATTCATAAGTTAGATATTAATTTGAGGTTTTCAATGTATCAACAAAAGTGGCGCGTTTTTATTGGTATAGTATTCCTTTCTTTTAGTTGTTATCTAGATTATACGGTTGTAAATGTTGCTTTACCAACTATTCAACAAAAGTTGGATGCAAACTTAATAACTTTGCAATGGGTCATGAATATATATTTTTTAGCGCTTTGTGTTTTAGCCACCATCATGGGTCGTTGTGGTGATATATTTGGCCGACGTCGATTATTCTACGTCGGTGCAGCAATTTTTGGCATTGCCTCGGTTATTGCTGGCCTTGCACCGAGTATCACCTGGTTAATTATAGGGCGCTTTTTACAAGGTATAGGTGCGGCTATCGTGCTTCCTCTGGGACCTTCTTTATTACCACAATCTTTCCCTGAAAATGAACGTGCAAAAGTAATAGCCTGGTTAGGCAGCGTAGGTGGTATTGCGTTAGCATTGGGCCCAGTTATCGGTGGTTATATTGTTAGTTATTGGGGATGGCATTGGATCTTTTTTATTAATATCCCCATTATTTTAGTAGGATATTTATTTTGTTTTGGCGCTGTAAAAGAGTCCGCCGTGTTGGAAGGAAAGCAAAGTTTAGATTGGTTAGGTATGCTATTGCTGGCGCTAACTATCGGTGGCATTGTACTCAGTTTAATTCACAGTGAAGCTGCAGGTTGGGGAAATACTATCACCTTAATCTATCTTGCTGTTGGAGTGATTTCAGGTATTGGTTTGATTAAAATTGAAAACCGGATAAAAGATCCCTTGATTGATTTTAAAGATTTTAGAAAGTTATTATTTTATTCTGGTGCTGTTTTGTGTCTATTAGCTGGAGTACTCAGTGCCGTAGCTTTATTTTTTGATCCGCTTTATTTGCAGATTCTTCGTGGTCAATCGCCTGAAACTTCAGGTTTGATTTTGTTTATAATTCCAATTGCAGTGTTTGGAGTGGCATTTATTGTTGGTAAGTCAATCAATCACTTAGGGCTTCTTAATACTATTTTAATCGGGTTGTCATTAGGTGTTTTGGCGGCTTTATTACAGATATTTTTTACTAGTTCTGTACCGTTCGGTTATATATTAATAGCTTTTTTTATTTTAGGTAGTCTATGGGCAATGGGGAATACAGTGTCAATCATTGCAGCACAAGCATCTGTGGAACCTGAACGTGCCAGTGTTGCTACCGGTACAATAGTTACCATGTTTAATCTTGGAGGATCTATTGGTTTAGCAATAGCCGTGGTTGTATATCATTATGTGAGTTTCCACGCATTACACCTATTCATGCAGCAACATCAGTTAAGTGTGCAGCAATTTGAATTTATTAATCGCTTAATGTTAAATCCAGCACATTCTTTGCAAATACAAATGACTGGGTTAACTCAAGTTGCTTTTAACCATTCGTTTATGAGCGGTTTTTCAGGGGTGATGTTTTTTCTGTTTATATTTGCAACTTTTTTATTGTTAAGTGTGTTGGTCTGGAAAATATATAACAAAATCTCACATCAATCTGAACGCTAAAAATAACTTGTTTATGTGAGAACCCTTGGATATTTTTTGTGAAACACGTTATTCTTTCATCCATGAAAGAATCTACTTCTGCTTCAATTGATGCTGACAAAAAAAACTTGGCACACAATAGTACTTGGGCTATTGCGGGAACACTTTTATCTCGATTGTCAGGAATTGTGCGTACCTTTGTAGTCAATGCAACTTTTGGTGCGAATACTACTTTAGATGCTTTTAACGCAGCGTTTCGATTTCCTAATAGTTTACGAGATCTTTTTGCTGATGGTGCATTATCGGCTGCGTTCGTAAAAGTTTTGGTTGATATCTCAGCTGAGGGTGATCAAGCAATTCGTGAATTGATAGCAATAACCGCAGGATTCTTTTTATTTGTCACTTTATTGTTAGCAGCTATCGCGGTAGTTTTTGCGAAACCTTTTATGACACTGATTGGTGGACATGAGTTTATTGCACGTGGAGGGCAAGATCTAGCGGCTTTCTTATTTCAAATATTGATATTTTACTTACCAATTACCATGTTAAATGCTATCGCGATGGGCGTCTTAAGTTTAAAAGGCGATTTATTTCGAGCCATGAATGGTTCGATTTTTTTGAGTGTTGGTATGATTATCGGCGCTGTTTTTATAGCATCATTATTCAAATATTTGCATTTGATTCCTGTGTTAGGTTTAACGATTGGAGCAATGTTAGGTGCACTATTTCAATTTTTTTACCAAATCTATCCTTTAAAAGCTTGGAACTTATTAGTTTTACCTAATTTTAATCCACGTTGTTGGTATCACTATAAACCATTGAGAACTATTCTAGCGTTAATGTCACCACGATTACTAGGACAAGGAGCATTAGTATTAGCATTAATGGTGAATACATTTTTTGCCATTCAAGTAGGGCAAGGCGCATTAACTTATGTTGCAACCACAGTAATCATTATTCAAGTTCCCATCGGGCTTTTTGGTGTCTCTACTGGTTTTGCAGCATTACCATTATTGAGCGCAGCATTTAATGATAATCATCGGGAACGTTTTAACTATTTGTTAAATCAAAGTTTGGCAACAGCAAATTGGTTATCGCTATTCACCTTAATACTATTATCTTTATTAATAGTTCCGCTTTATTTTATTTTCTTTCAACATGGAAAAATTACTTTTCATGACACAATCCAAAATAGCATTGCAATTTGCGCTTACGGCATAGGAATTTTCTTTGCGGCTAGCGGAAAAATCTTGTTAAACGTTTTATATGCAATTAATGCAACTAAACAAATTATTTATAATTCTTTCGTTTATTTAATTGTGAATGTGAGTTTAACGGCGCTACTAACACCCCATTTTGGTTTAATAGGATTAGGAATTTCATTTGCTACAGCAACCGCTATTGACTGCTGGTTAAACTATATTGTTGTGCATCTTAAACTAAAACAAAAATTTGAGTTAAGTAGTTTCTCTACAACTAATTTTATAAATTTCTTTTTACTAGGATTGTTAGCTTATGTTGTAGGCATAACAGGCGTGTTGTTATGCCTACATTTTTGGATGTATTTTGCATTAACCATTACATCAGCTGTATTAATTGTAGTGATTGTAGGTTTTGCGCTGCTGCTTATTTTTATCACTCTTTGTTTATGTTTTGGCTCTGAACAGTTACAGAAAGTTATCAGAAAACTGCTTTATAAGTATCGAAGTGACAATTAACTCGTCATTTCACTTTGACATTAGTAATATTTTTCAAACTGCCAATATCAATTATCCCAAATACTGATAATAGCCAGACGATAACACACAACACAACAACTATGTTTAAAATGGTTTTAATTGATCCAGCCATTGGAATAAAATTGTTAATTAGCCACAATAGAACGCCGATGATGATTAGAACAAGAATGATTGTGAGTATTGGCATTGTAGAATCCCCTATTATTTTTTTAACAGATTCATCACAGACTTACAGCCTGGGCTATAAATATATCACCCCTTCGAGTTTAAAACTTGCAAACCCAAGTGCGTCCACTATAAAGCCTTGATATCACAAGTATAGCAGTTATTAATGCATCATGAAATAATTCAAATTATACATAATCCAAAGTGAACCAGTGACAACAATCATAATAATTAAAATGGTAAACAAGAAGGATATTAAATTCCATTTATCATCTTCGGTGTTGGCATTCAAGCGAAGAAAAAATACCACTTGTACAAATAATTGCGCTAGAGCGAATGCTGCCAAAGCAAAATAAAGGGATTCGCCGGTCAATATGTGCTGTTCAACAATCGCAAAAGCAGCGACCGCTAATATGACTGATAAGAAAAATCCAATGAGATACGATTTAATTAATTTTCGATCAGTTCCAAGTTCGGCATCAGCGATTAAAGTTTGATTAGACATGCTGGATTGCTCCCATTAGATAAACAATAGTAAATATAAAGACCCAGACTATATTTAAAAAATTCCAGAATAAGCTTAAGCAAGTTAATCTTGTTTTCATCATGGATGTTAAATTCTGGCTTGAAAGTTGAATCATAAGAATGATGATCCAAAGCAGGGCAACGAGAATGTGTAGACCATAAATGCCAATCAGGCTAAAGAAAACCGTCAAAAAAGCGCTTGTTTGCCAGCTATAACCCTGATGAAGTAAATGAGCAAATTGCTGTTGCTCCATTCCTAGAAAAGCCAGGCCCAACAAGAATGTAATGACTAACCAAAACATAACTTGATTTCTGTTACCACGATAGATCGCTGCGAAGCCAAACCCAAAAGTTAGAGTGCTAAATATTATGATAAGCGTTTGAATCAGGCCATAGGGCAAACTGGTTACTTGTGCAATTCCTGGTCCGCCATAAGTATTATTATAGAGAACGATGTAGGTGGCAAACAACGATGCAAATAAAATGCAGTCAGTCAAAATATAAATCCAGAATCCAAAGATAACTTTAGAGCTTGCATCGTGATGTTGAATATGATGAATAGTAGTGTTAAAAGCAGGGGTTGTCATTATTATGCTCCACTTAAAATTGCAACTTGTGAGTTTTCAGATTCAGACAATTTTGTATAATGAGCAGCTTCGATTTTTTCAACTTCAGCAACTTTTACATAATAATCCGTATGATAATTAAAAGTACGTGCAATAATACAAACCAGCATGCAGATACCAGAAACTATAGATAGCAGCGGCATGTCCCAAACCATTGCAAAACCAAATACAGCACCAAACATGGATAGAATAAAACCACTGGCTGTATTTTTTGGCATATGAATATCTGTGTAATGGGGTTTTTCGGGCAGCTTACCACTATTTAATTTAGCTTGTTTTTCTAGCCAAAATGGATCTCTTGCAGCAACTACGGGTGTAATGGCGAAATTATAAAATGGCGGTGGTGAAGGAATTGACCACTCCAAAGTTCTACCATCCCATGGATCACCGGTAAAATCTATATTTCGTTCACGTTGCTTAATACTAACCACAAGCTGAATAATCTGGAAAATAATTCCGCAAAAAATGATTGCTGCTCCAACAGCTGCAACCACCAGATAAGGATGCCAACCAGTAGAAGCTGGATAATGATTTAATCGTCTTGTCATGCCCATTAGACCCAATGCGTATAATGGCATAAACGCGACATAGAAACCGGTGACCCAACACCAAAAGGCATATTTTCCCAGAGTTTCATTTAATTTAAAGCCAAATGCTTTGGGGAACCAATAAGTATAACCGGCAAACATAGCGAACATCACGCCACCAATAATAGTATTATGGAAGTGGGCTACTAAGAACACGCTATTATGAAGCTGAAAATCAACGCCGGGAACAGCCATCAATACACCTGTCATACCACCGATGGTAAAGGTAACTAAAAAGGCAATTGTCCACAACATCGGTGTAGCAAAAGTAATCCGACCTCTATACATAGTAGCAAGCCAGTTAAATACTTTAACGCCGGTTGGAATCGAAATAATCATAGTGGCTATCCCGAAAAAAGCGTTAACATCTGCCCCTGCACCCATCGTGAAGAAATGATGGAGCCATACAGTGAAAGCAAGTACTGTAATTGCTGCAGTTGCCCATACCATTGCGGCATAACCAAATAATTGTTTCTTACAAAAAGTTGAGACGACTTCAGAATAAATACCAAATGCAGGTAAAACGAGAATATAAACCTCAGGATGTCCCCAGGTCCAAATCAAATTAATATACATCATCGGATTGCCGCCAAAACCTGAGGTAAAGAAATGCATTCCAAAAAAGCGATCTAAAAATAACATTCCCAATGTCATATTTAAAATCGGGAAAGAAACAATAACTAAAATCATTGCGCACAATACTGACCAAGTAAATAACGGCATTTTCATTAGCGTCATGCCAGGGCAGCGCATTTTAATAATTGTAACGAAAATATTAATTCCACCGATTAAAGTTCCAGCTCCAGATAAAGTCAATGCCCATAAATAATAATCGACACCAACACCTGGGCTATAAGCTAACTCTGATAGGGGAGGGTAAGCTAGCCAGCCAGTTGCTGCAAAATCGCCTACCACTAATGAAATATTAACTAACATCGCTCCGGCAACACTTAACCAAAAACTTAATGAATTTAAATAAGGAAACGCCACATCGCGAGCACCAATCTGTAACGGAATTATCAGATTAACTAAGCCGAATACAAACGACATCGCCATGAAAAAAATCATGATAACCCCATGCGCGGTAAATATCTGATCGTAATGTGATGGAGGTAAATAACCGGCATGACTTCCTACAGCAATCGCCTGTTGTAAACGCATCATAATCGCATCTGAAAAACCGCGTAGTAGCATCACAAACGCCAGCACAAGATACATAATCCCAATTTTTTTATGATCGACAGACGTTAGCCATTCATTCCACAGCCATTTCCATCTTTTAAAATAAAATAATGAACCAATGACTACTGCCGCCACCAGTCCCATCAATCCGCCAGCTCCCATAATTATTGGGTTGTGGTAAGGAATTGCAGCAAGGGTTAATTTGCCAAATATTAAATGTTCAAACATATTGGTTTCCATTAAGTTTTTTTAATGTGATCGGTAGTGGGAATATAATTCTTATGAGTGTTATAATCTCTGTCTGAATGATAATTTATATTTTGTGTGCTTTTTTGAGACGCACTATTTTGCATTGGCATCATAAATTTCATAATGATATCATTAAATAAATTATCGGAGACAGATGAAAAAAACATAACATGACGATCATGCGTAGGAGCAATTAATTTATCGTAGCTAGCCATCGTTAGTTGATTGGGGGACTGTTTGACTAACTTTACCCATTGATTAAATGCATCTTGCGAAGTTGCTCTGGCTTTGAAAATCATATTCGTGAAACCGTCGCCACTGAAACTGACAGAGCGTCCGGTATAATTTCCTATTGTGTTAGCCATAAGGTGCAATTTAGTTTGCATCCCAGCCATTGCATAAATCTGCCCAGCGAGCTGTTGTATTTGAAACGAATTCATCGGTGCATCAGAGGTAATTAAAAAATTAACGGGTGTATTCACCGGAAACCACACATCATTCACAGTCGCAATCTTTTGTTGAGGATAGATGAACAGCCATCTCCAGTCTAACGCAACAACTTGAATAGTAATTGGCTTGGTTTTTGAATCAAGTGGTCGATAAGGATCTAGCTGATGTGTTGTGATCCAGGTAATCGTACCTAGTATTGCAATAATGACGATGGGGATAACCCACCAGATGGCTTCCAATTTCGTACTGTGGGACCAATCCGGAGTATATTTTGCTTTGGTATTGGACGCCCGATATTTTATAGCGATGACAAATGTCAAAATAATGACTGGCACTACCACAATCAACATGAGCAGCAATGCCGTAATTAGCAATATTTTTTCTTCAGCAGCTACCGGGCCCTTAGGATTCAAAACAACTGCATGGCAGCCACTTAACAACAGCAGCAATCCAAAAAATAA
>JBGSLN010000169.1:0-5246 GCA_041740675.1 Gammaproteobacteria bacterium
TCTTTTGTTTGGCAAAATAACACTCAGTTTAATTCAAATTGGTCCGGGCTAGTAAATTATGCCCACGTTAGCGATGATTATTTTCTACAAGATTTTAGCGCTATTCCTAATGAAATAGCGATCAATCAATTGTTACAAGAAGCCCAAGTCCAATATCGTGATCCGCACTGGGTTTTTACTGGTTTAGTGGAAGGATATCAAACATTACATCCAGTAAATCGTCAACCTCTGGCTACGGCTTATAATGCTCTACCCGAATTATCATTGACTGGCAACTTTCCTTATTTTTGGAAAAACTTAGGCTTCACTTGGCAAAGTGAAGCAACTTATTTTACTCGTTCACCCAGCTTGGGATTAGCGAATGTTACAGGCGGTCGTGTTGAAGTGCGACCAGGTTTGAATTATCCTATCAATTGGATTTGGGGTTATTTCGATCCTCAAATTCAATTTGACTCAACGTATTACTCGCTAAGAGATCAACTGCCTTCGTTCGATACACTTTCTTCTCCTTCTCAATTGTTTCCTTTAAGTTTTCCTTTTCTCAATCCAATTTCTCGTAATTTGCCAATTTTTGATATTCATTCTGGCCTTTATTTTGATCGCAATGTGAATTTTCACCATAACAGTTATGATCAAACCTTAGAGCCAGAATTATTTTACTTATATATTCCTAATACAAACCAAAATTCAATTCCGGTTTTTGACAGTGGTTTAATACCTTTTGATTATTCACAACTTTTTAATACTAATCGCTTTAGCGGCTTAGATCGAATTGGAGATGCTAACCAATTGAGTTATGCTGTAACTAGCCGTTTTATCGATAATCAAACGGGTGACGAAAAGTTTCATTTTAGCGTTGGGCAAATTTATTATTTCCGACAACACACCGTTCAACTCTGTAATACTGTGGGTTGTAGTGACTTTTTAACAGGTTTAGGAGCAGCGCCTAACAATGAAAATGTATCTCCTATCGCTTCATCCATGACTTATCATTTCAATCCGGTTTGGAGTTTGAATGGTGGTTATGCATGGGATCCAACTTTTGATAAAAGTATCACTGGATCGGCTTATTTTGCTTATTCTCCTGGGGTCAATCAAATTCTAGATATTGGCTATAGTTTCATCCGCAATGGCAACATCATTAATAATGTTCCATTGGGAAGTTCGCAAAATAACTTGAATCAAATTGGTGTAAGTACTGCTTGGCCGATTAACGATCGTTGGAGTGCTTTGGGAATTTTTAACTATAATATTGGTCAAAATCAACCACAAACATATTTAGGTGGTTTGCAATATGATACCTGTTGTATTGCGCTGAGGTTTTTAGGCGGTCGAGTATTTTCAAACGTAAATCAACTTGGAATTTTTCAAATGCAATCCGCTTTCTATTTCCAAATTCAGTTTAAAGGTTTAGGCACAATTGGTGACAATTCCTTAAGTAGTTTACTTAACAGTAGCATCGGTGGCTATGTAGATCCATTTTCAACTAGCAATTTCGGTCTACGATAACTCTCTACCATGAATTAAAACAATGAAAATATATCTAGTTGGCGGTGCGGTTCGTGATGAATTATTAAATTTACCCATCAAAGAAAAAGATTGGGTTGTAGTCGGTGCTACGCCTGAAGAAATGATTGCACGCTATTTTCGTCCTGTTGGTAAAGACTTTCCCGTATTTTTACATCCAAAAACGCAGGAAGAATATGCTCTAGCCCGGACTGAACGAAAAATTAGTCGCGGCTATACCGGTTTTGAATTTTATACCGCTGCTGATGTTACCTTAGAACAAGATTTATTACGCCGCGATTTAACTATTAATGCTATTGCTAAAGATACTTCTGGAAAAATTATTGATCCTTATCATGGCCAAACTGATTTACAAAATCGAATTTTACGCCATGTTTCACCGGCCTTCTCCGAAGACCCTGTTAGAATTTTGCGAATCGCACGGTTTATGTCACAATTCGGCAATTTGAATTTCACCATTGCGGCTGACACTGTGACACTAATGCGAACCATGGTAACTAATGGCGAAGTTAATGCATTGGTAAAAGAACGGGTTTGGCAAGAGTTTCACAAAGCATTAAGTACAGCTGCACCAGAAAAATTTATTGAAACTTTACGCCTTTGTGGGGCTTTAAAGATTTTGATGCCCGAATTGGATGCATTATTTGGCATACCAAATAAAATTGAATACCATCCAGAAATTGATTCAGGTGTTCACACTTTAATGGTATTACAACAAGCCTGCAAATTATCTTATATTGCTGAAGTTCGTTTTGCAGCCTTAGTACATGATCTGGGTAAAGCCCTTACGCCCATGTTCGAATGGCCGAGCCATAAAGGTCATGAAGCTCGTGGTGTAGAATGTATCAAAACATTTTGTAACCGATTTAATGTGCCTAGTTCATTCAAAAATTTAGCGTTATTGGTCGGCGAGTTTCATAATTTGGTTTACAAAGCTTATGAATTAAAACCTCAAACTATTTTGAAATTATTTGAGCGAGCAGATGCCTTTCGCCGCACTGAACGCTTCCAACAATTTTTGTTAGCCTGCGAAGCTGATTTTCGCGGTCGCCCCGGATACGCAACGCTTGATTTTCCTCAGCCCCATTTTTTAATAAAAAGCTTAAATGCTGCAAAAGAGGTTCCCATCAAGCCTCTTGTTGATTCAGGATTAATCGGCGAAACATTAATAAATGAAATTCATAAACTTCGGATAATAGCTATTCAAAAAGTAACTCATTAAAAAAATCAATGGGTTAAAGATCAAATTAAAATAAATTACATTTTAATTTGCACATTCTAAAATTTCGACTAGACTTTAGCTTGAGAATAGAATTTTCGAATTGCAGTGGATGCACTTAGTGTAATGGATTTAATTACTATATTAATTTAAGGGTATCTCTAATGAAAAAGACATTTTTAACTCTTGGTTTAGTTTCCGCATTATCAATCGCTTCAGTAACTGCATTTGCAGCTCCTGCTGCACCGGGAGCGCCTGCGGCACCAGCAACACCGGCTGTTACCAGTGGCACAACTAATTTAACTGCTGATGCTGGTTTTAAAGGCAATATTATTACATTCAATGCGATAGTAGGTTCTGGTGGTAATTTAGTTTACTTAGGTAGTCTTGGCCCAAATAATTTTAACCAAGGCGTCCAAACACCCAATCAATTGCTGGGTAATTCATATCCTGTTCAAGCTGTCATTATGCAAGCTGGAGCTGCTGGTGTAGCTAAAACTTGGGTTACTAACATGCCTATTGTTTTTGGAGCAACCTCCGGTGTTTCTCTACCTATTGATTATTCAGGCTGGAGCCCATCAAAATAATAAACACTCTTTTAACCCCTTACAAACTTTTATAAGTTTGTAAGGAGTTATTTCATTTGAATCTTTGTGACCTTCTTTTAATAACTTATCAAATCATCCAAACATCTATTTGAGCGTAAAAGACTGCCACCTCAAATACGTTGAGTAAAAATACCTTGAAATATTCTAAACCGCCCGCAAATTATTAATTGATAATTCAATAATTATATTTTCGGAGGTTTACTATGAATAGAAATGATATTAATCAATATCGACCAGCCCGTTCTGTATTTAGTGAGCTGCAAAAGTTGTTTGAACCTTTACAAACTACCTCTCCTTTTGGCAAAAATGATGTTTTTGCCACTGATTGGATCCCTGCTGTTGATATTAAAGATGAAAATGATAAATTTATTATTCATGCTGATATTCCTGGTGTTAATGCAAAAGACATTGATATCCAATTGGAAAATAATATTTTAACAATTAAAGGTTCTCGAGAAACTGAACAAAAAGAAGAAAAAAATAATTATGTTCACATTGAACGCTCTAAAGGCACTTTTATGCGTCGTTTTAGTTTACCTGATTCTATTGATCCAAATAAAATTGAGGCTGGTAGCAAAGATGGTATTTTAGAATTAATTTTATATAAAACAAAAGAATCTGGTTCTCGAAAAATTAATGTTAAACAAGGTTAAAGCAGCTTTACACTTGCAGCTATGCTGCAAGTGTTTTATTTTTCTTGGTCGCTAAATATGTATAGACTGTTGGTACAACAAATAATGTGAATAATGTTCCAAAGGCCATCCCGCCAATAATCACAATACCAATTTGATGGCGGCTTTCTGCACCTGCACCCGATGCCAATGCCAAAGGTAATGAACCTAGTACCATTGCCGCGGTTGTCATTAGAATAGGTCTCAAGCGAATTTTTGCAGCATTTATAATTGATTGATTAATTGAAGCACCCTCTTCTTGTAATTTATTGGCAAACTCCACCATCAAAATTCCATGCTTACTGATTAGCCCTACCAGAGTCACTAAACCTATTTGAGTATAAATATTTATAGTTCCGCCAGAAAGTTTTAATAATATTAAAGCACCTGCAGTTGATAGTGGCACAGTAAACATCACGATTAATGGGTCACGAAAACTTTCAAATTGCGCTGAAAGAACTAAAAAAATAAACAATATCGCGAATGCGAAGGTTGCTATCATCGTACCACTCGCTTCCATAAATTGTCGTGATTGCCCGCCAAAATCATACTGCATATTCGGAGTTAAATTTTGTTTAGCTATTTTTTCTAGTACTGTTAGTGCTTGCCCCATAGTATACCCAGGTGCTGCATTAGCAGAAATCGTTGCGGCACGCATTTGCTGAAAATGATTCAAGCTTTGAGGAACCACTGCTTCTGAAACTTTTACAAAACTTGATAATGGCACAAGCTGCCCAGTGATGGTCCGAACATATAAATTATATAAATCATCAGGCGTTGTACGAAACTGTTTTTCTATTTGTGGAATTACATAATAACTGCGTCCATTCATGACAAAGCGATTAAATTGGGGTTGACCCAAAGCCATATTAACAGTATTGCTAATCGATTGCATGCTAACACCTAATTGACCAGCAAGATTACGATTTATGGTGATATCGTATTGCGGCTGATCAATTTTTAAATCTACATTCACATTGGCAAGTACTGGACTTTTTTGCGCTGCAGTAATAATTTTTTGTGCTATATCATTCAATTGACTATAACTCCCTGTAGATTTGAGCACAAAATTAATTGCTTGAAATCCGGTTGATCCAGGTAAACTAAAAGGATTGACAGGAAATGCTAGTAATCCGGTGATCTTACTTAATTTAGGAAATAGTGATGCGATGACTTGATTAACACTCATTGAACGTTGTGACCATGGCTTTAATGTTAAAA
>JBGSLN010000170.1:0-6188 GCA_041740675.1 Gammaproteobacteria bacterium
CCTACGCGTGTTGTGCCTAAAATCATGGTGTGACCGACACGTTCGGATAAATTAATAAAAATATCTTTTTCATTCGGTTCTACACCATGAATAGCAGGGTTACCACCCACCAGCGGCAATGGTCGTACCGGATTAAATCTACTTTGGCTGGACAGCATTGAAATTAATCGTTGATGCTTTGCTGAATGCTCATGCTTCAATTCAACTGCTCGCGCCCATTGATAAAAACAACCCTGTTTTAAATAATGTTCCCCTTTACGTTGTTTTATTTCATACAACCGCTGCGTATGTTTGGCTTGCCATTGAAACCCTTTGCCTAAAAAAAGCTTTTTATGGCTTATCGGTAATTCATCCGAACTCATCGCATACCAGGATAAGCGTTTTAAATTCCGTTGGTATTTAACAACTCGTTGTCCTTGAAAAAATCGATGAATGCTTAACACAAATAATCCTGCTGCAATTATTTCATTGACGTGTAACATCAATAAAAATAAATGGGATGAATGTAAAATAATAAATCCAGTCATCAAACTCACAGCACTTGACCACCATTCAACCGGCTGTCGCAGTAAATTTTCAATGGGATATTTTTTCATAACACATTTTTTATTGTTGAATGGTTCCAGATGAAACTAACACGGGATAATGGAACAACTTAAGCCAAGCAGCTAATGCATTGCCTGGCATGGGTATTAATTCCAATTTAGGAAATTGCGTTTGTAATTTTTTTAAATCCACTGCACTTTGTATATTAACCACAAATCCTTTTGCGTGAAGTTGAATTAATTTATCTTCAACATATCCTAACCATCGCTTTGAAACCCCATCATCACCCACAATAAATATTGGTGCGGAAAATAGCATTTTAATTTTTCTTGGTCTCACTAGACCTGGACTTAACAAGGTTGAATGCACTGGATACACTGAGGGTAAATTAACTTCATCCGGTTGTGTCGTGCTAACTAATTCAACGATTTCATGGGATGATAACGTTTTCAACGTGTTAATTTGTTTTAACGCTGATTTTTTAATCTGGAATACATCCTTATTCGATAAAGGATTTTCAGATAAATAATTTTGTATTTGTTGGGCCGCATAAGTTGAGGCAGCATGAATAGCATTTCCTTCTAAAGAAAATAAAATGCAACTCATGAAAATAAAATATTTACTTATATTTTTCATAAAACAACTCTTAGCTATATTGAAAAATAGATATTAAAGCGGTTGTTCGTAAGGAGAATGGACAAGCCAGTTTAAGTTAGGATAAAACGCCACCATCACTGTGCCATTTTTGATGAGCGAAATAATGTTAGGCGCGATGGTTTTGTTCAAACCAAAACAACCATCCGTATAACCAATCTGTCCATATTTTTTTAAAAAATTTTTTGAAACATGCGGCTCCGGATGCATGACAATACCACGGCCAAATGCATTGGAATCAAAACCAGCATCAAGCCCATACAAGCGCATTGAATGTCCTGCAACGCCCTCATAAGTATTTCCAGTTAAATAGACCCCAATACTGCTTTCATCACTGCCAGATATATTAGAAAAATATTTAGCACGGCCAACGCCGGTATTTACGCCTTGTGCCACATAGGTAAAATAAATGACTTTACCAGTGGCCATGTCGATGATCCATAATCGCTTTTCATTCGATGGCCGATTAAAATTCACAATTGTGATCAACTCTTGTGTGTCATGGCCTTGTAACCGCAAGTGATCATAAGCCATCACGCCCGCTAATAATGCAGGCAGGCTTAATGCGGGGTTTTGTTGCTCGATTTTTTGCAGCATAGGTTTTTGCTTGAAAAATAGTTCGGCATTTGTGTCTGCCATCGCAGCACTGCTATAAAATACTGCTGTACTTAGCAGTGCTGTGATAACAATTTTAAAATAACTTTTCATTTGCAATACTTCCAATAAAACTTTTGAAGATACCGTTCTTTGATGATTAGTTAATAAAGTTAAAGTACCGACGATAATGTGATAGGTTGAAAATGCCGGTCGTGGACAATGCCAACAAAAGGAAGAGCCATAGTTTTACTGTTTTTAATAGACGCAAACCGTGCATTGCCAAAATTCAGTGTGACTTGCTTATTAACAATGTCCAGAGGTATGCTGCTTGCTACCGCCCAGGCTTGAATATTGGCCTGCGACAAATTATTACCTACAAAATAAATATCCAATGCCGTATTCGGCACGGCTTCTACGGCTTTAATAAGGTGCTGATACACGAAGTTTCCTAACGGTGTATTAATTCCTATAAACAGCCATATATGATCGCCTGGCTGTAATAATTGTCCTGGTAGAGGTTGAACTGAAGACGGCATGATCGGTTTTTCATTCGGATATTCTTCTTGATAAGCTTTGGTGTATATTAGATCAAAGGACAATTCTTGCATCACACGTTGATGCATAACTTGCGTTTCAATTTTTGCATACTGCAGCATGTTATCTGCGTTCTTACTATTTAAGGCCAATACTTCTGCTGGATCTAAATTTTTATACCAATGTCCGCTGGGTGTATTTTTCATAAGCCATACATACTTTGCATATTGTTCAGTAGAAAGCCCCCAAAGTTTTCCTTCTTGTTGAATGGTAGTTTGCTCTACTATCGTTTTTTGGATCTGAGGCGTTGGTTGCGGTACCTGTGTCAGCACGGGTACTGCGATAGCAACATGGCCCCCAACACAACAACCAAAAAATAAACTTAATAATGGCGTTCGAATTTTCATAACACGTCCTCTTCTATTCTTATCTGTTTATTAGGGTCTTAGGTTATTTGCGCTATCAATTGCTGTGATCCTACGGCCAGTTTCGATGAAAACTGTTTAAATTCACTATCATAATTTCTATTATTTATGTTGCTCATTTGAATTTACTCTTAATTGATGAATGATTGTTGTAATATGTAATTGTCAATTAATGTAATCCGATAGAACAATGATCATCGTTTTCAGTCATATAATGTCGTTCTTCTTTATTGACAGATAAATTAGTCAATAACACTTTAGAATTAGCACAGGATTGAAGTTGTGGCAGTTGCGGTGTGGAATTCAATGTCGAGCAAGCCGATAATGCAAGGCTTGCTGTCACTGAACTTAAGAAAATCACAATGAATTTTATTCGTTTATTTTTATGATATGTTTTCATACAGATCTCATTAGTTAGCTTGCAATTTCACTAAGAACAGCATGTTATTATGGTTTTTATAAAACACTGCACTCTGGTTGGAGAAGTCCATGCTTTTTAATCTCCAGCCACGGCAGGCAGGACAAATTTCATTCACGCTTAATGCAGTTTGGTTGCCATCTACATCTATAATGGCCCTCATACCATCGCTAAAACCTTGCACAGCCGCTAAGTGAAAATATCGCCCTACCACTGATGGATCAACCCAACGCTTGACTGCTGTTTGCTGCAAAATTTCTTGTACCCAGCCTTGCAAACTATTGACTTTTCCTAGTAAGGTTGGGTTTGGTTGATTAAATTGCTGTTGTAATTGCTTTACCTCATGTTGCGATGCAAGGCGTGTCATCGTTGATTGTAATTGTTGTAATTTAACATTGATGGTTTGATAGTATTGCGCTGAGTTCGCTTCCACATCAGCCAATTGTTTTTGCAATTGGGCGATGTGACGTGCATTGTCAGTATTAATATTTTGTTGCAGCGATGGGTGGATTTTAATAGGTGTATGGATTTCAAATTTTACTGGATGGGTTGCATTAACATCATGTTTTTTGTTGTTATAGATTGTTATGCTAATAACAACGATAAAAAAAGTAATTGCGAACAACGGGATAAATAAACAGGAGTTAATTTTTAAAAGATGGGATTTTAAAAAATGGTAAATCTTTTTTAATTTTAATCCCACTTGTTCAAGCAACCTAGACAAATTTTCTTTGTTAATATTATGTTTCATCTATCAATCTCGCTCTTCAAAGAACAACTATTAATGTAAATTTGGAAATGGCTTTTCATACCGATACATCGGATAAAGATGCTGGGCGTCTTCTAATTTATTCAGCAGTTCATCAATTTCCATGGAGGACAGAAAACCTGGCAGCCCTGATTGTTTTTCAAATTGTAGAATGCGGCGTTTAAATTGATGTTTGTTTTCTTTTAATCGATGCGACTTTAACGCCAGTTGATATAAGGCCCGTAAAATATAAATATACGTGTGATAATCCACATACGCTTCAAGCCCTTCTAATCCAGGTAAAATTTTCATGGATGTCCTTGAGTAACTTGATCCGTACTCTGTTATCATGTTCATTTTTTAAGTCCTCTCTATTGTTATTTTTTTATTATTATTTGTTATTTGCGGTCTGCAATCTGGAAACAATGCTGCGTATTGCGGTTTTATTTCATAAGCTATTAGCCGGTGCACGGGATCGACCAGTAAATAAAATGGCTTGCCTGCTAAGGTCATCAGTCCTTGCTCCAAACTCGTCGGACCCAATGTTCTATCGACTTCAGGTAATGGTAGATTAAGCATCGCCTTTGCTGCGTTTCCCATTGCCTTAGTATTTGCTAACCGATATCCACTAAATTGCAAAATGCCTTGAATGGCTTGTTTGACCGTAAATACATTTTGTGAAAATTTTATTTGAATTTGTTGCTGCAGTAATTGCTGTTGGGAAGGCACTGGTATTGCTGCAATCGATAAATACCGTCCTACCATTACAGTGCTTGCAAAACTTGTGGTGGTTGTGCTTAGAAAATTTAGGCATAGAAATCCCGCTAAAGCACAACGCTTTAGTTGTTGGTGATTTTTCATAAAATACCTCGAAACTGGTTTAAAAATTTGTTTGAATAAAAATGAATATGTGATACTGAAAAAAAATGTGTATGAAAAAAATAAAAAGAATTTTAAAAGGCAGAAACAAAAAAGCCCCGACAGTTTTTGTCAGGGCTTTATAAATACTTTTTTGAATTTATATTGCGACTTTATGCTTTTCTAAAAAACCTTGCAACTGTTTTTTTAATTATTTTTATTTTTTTAAAATTGTTGGTGCTATACGGTGCGTTGGGGTGCTATAAGGTGCGTTTTAAAAAAAAAATATTTTTTACTCTGTGAGACAAGTTCTAGTTAGGTGTATTTAAGTCTAGTTAAGTGCGTTAAGGTGCTATACGGTGCGTTTTCGTCTGTATTTTATGCAAAAATTAAGCTTTATTTTGCAGATGGAGTTTTTGGAAACACACCTAGCTAACATAATAAAAATATAATTTAAAAAAAAGTAATTAATTAAATTTGTTCGCTGATCCAACATTCAGCAGCCGCTAAATAACGAAAATATGTGGCGCGTGAAACATTTGCTTTTTGAATCTTTAATTCCTTGCTGCCAATTACCGTATAATGAATACAAAGTATTCTGGCTTTTTCAAATTCGTGTCCAGCCAGTTGGTTGACCAAAGCATCTATTTTTTCTGCTGTTTCATTAGCAGGTACAAGTTGTTCTTGGCTGCTTTTAATGAGTTCGCCTTTTGCATCGATTAATTGTCCTAGAATGGATTTATTAGAAAAACCTAGCCCCATGGCTAAAATAGAATTATACCACAGTCCCCATTGCCTTAGTTTTTTTCGGGTTTCTGATAAACTCAATTCATACATTATATTCATTCTTGTTATTCCATATTAATTAAAGATGACAAACATAATATATGATTTTGGTGGCGTTAATTATATGCCTGCCTGGCACGTCCTATAGGATCTGGCCGGCAGATCCTAATATTATTGCACTTCTTTAGTTATCGAAAACAATTTCAAAATGGGCAGTATCCAAATATGCACCTGACACTATTTCACCTTTGCCTAATGCTTGTTTAATTTTATTTGTATCAATATGCTTACGGAATTGCATTGACGAAAATTTGGCTGGGATTGCTTGCTGATTATAAATGATCACTATTGGCGGCCTTTGAACTAATCGCACTGAAAGCCCCTGCTCATCGACCGCATGTTCTAAATTATTTTCCTGCATAACGTTTATGATGGTGCGTTTTAGTTTTAAATAATTCTGTTCGGCTTGGTGCAATCTATGGATTGTTTGATAATAATTTTCTTGCTTTTCTTCATAAACCTGTGCCGCATCTCTCATCAGCGTAATCAAGCTTGTGATATTTTCTGTCGCTGGTAACCCAATTTTCTTGTCACCATTCGCCTTAGTTTTATTTACTATTGG
>JBGSLN010000171.1:0-33555 GCA_041740675.1 Gammaproteobacteria bacterium
AGGCTGATGCAAAAGGTATAACCGCGTATCAATTAGCTAAAGAAAAAGGCTACACAGCAATAGTTGAATTGTTGGATGATTATAAACCTACAAACGGACTAGGCTATAATTAAAACTTTTTAATCTTGCATGACCTCTGGATAGTCTGTGATGACTGCCCAGAGGTTGGCATTTGCGTATGTTTGACTAAGATAATCTATAATTTCTATATATTCTAACGTTAATAAGTGAGGTTATTATGAAAAAGCGGTTTCTTTTTTTGCTACCAACATTGAGTTTTTTTGCGGCAGCCTCCTTTGCGAGTACTGTATGGGTATGTCCTAATCCAACGAAAGATGTAAGAACTGGACAATGGGTGTCGCCTGCAGATGCATATCCAGGTTGGTTATTTGCAGGCAATAATCCGCCTCCAGTAGGTACGCCTGTTCCAAATCAATGGGATATGATCACACTTGCTTGGAACGATCCTGCGACTAGCATGAGTCTTATATGTCAAAGTTTCTCCATTTCGCCATCCGTTGGCTACCAATATTTTGGAAATGATATAAAAGGCAATTGTACGCTGAATGGGGTTCCTCTTACATCGTCTCAAGAATATATTATATGCCATGGCACGAGTGAAGAATGCAAAGTAGTTTGTAACTAAATTTATTCTTATTAATTAAATATCCCACTGCCTTACAGCGGGATATTGTTATACCCTCTCATTAGTTTTGATTTCCAGTAAATTTAACTATCCCCCACTTCACCGCCTCCTCACATTGCTCAGGAACTTTTAAGTTAGAAATAGACTTTGAATAAAAAGATAGTTACTATGTTTTTACGTGATAAATAAAATCGATGGCCCATCCTGCGATGGCTAAAATAAATAAAATTAAAGGCCAATATTCATTAATATTGCTCAATATGACGGATAATTGTCGTGATTCTAGCGTTTTAATTTTATCTTTATGGTCAACTGAGACTTCAAATAATTTATCAGATTTTTCAATAATATCGATAATCTTATTTTCTAATCCATTAATCCGATGGCTAAAATCTCTAGATGATTTGATAAACTCTAACACCTCCTCTAATTTCTCTGAGGAATGTGCGTGGTGATCAACTAACCTGTTAATCTTGATGGTCATATCGCTTAGACAATCTTTAATAGACAAGATTTGCTCTTCATGACGGGACACTATTGCTTCGAGTTGCATATAAATTCTAATGTGCTGATTAAATAATTTAATTGGTTTTCTAAGTGAGATTGTGATTTTAACGCTAATTCTAAATGCTGTTTCATTGTATTCACTTGCCTAATTAACTGTTTTATTTCTTTGTCTTGCTCTTCTATCGCTTTTTCTAAATCCATTCATACTACTTACCATTGATGGACAATTTTTTGTCATAAGAACGATATGCCCCATATCCTAAATAGCCAGTCCCAAATAGCATCCATAAATCAGTGGGAATAGCCGTTAGCCACCCTTGAAACCCTGCTGTAATAGACGCTGATAATTGAGGGTCTGTCGCATGTAATATTCCCATGGGAATTGCAGATAAAATAATAAGATACATGACGTATAAAAAGGCTGGGCGTGCTCGAGCGGTTATTTTATCTTCGCTTTTAGCTTCCGTAGTAATCGCCGAATAGCGTAATTCATCCGCTTTAAACGCACCTTGATTTTGAAGCTCCAGTAGCTGTAACTCATATTTTTGTCGCTCATTCTTATCTGGGAATAACTTGTCTAAAATCGTTTTGCCAATTGAAAGAATGTCTAACATTTTAATCCCTTAGTAAAAATAAAATCTTTTCACGTTCACGACGCTTGGTTAAACCCAAAACCTCTTTATATTGCTTATTATGCGTGTCAAACATCTTATTCCATCGTTTAAATTCATTAGCGGCTTCAATAAACTTACCTTGATTTATAAACTTCAACATCGTAGAGGTCTTAAACTTAGTACAGCCAATATTAAAAACAAACGAAACTAACGCATCAAATTGATTCTGAGTAAGTTTAGTTTTAACCATTAAATTCACGCATATTTCAGCGGATTTTAAATCTTTTACTAATAAATCCTCAGCGTCAGAAGCAGAAATTACCTCTAAATCTTCTGTATTGCCTATTAAATGCCCATAGCCAATGGTAGGAAACCCAGCACTATCAAAGTACTTATCTAGACGTAACCCTTCTGCTTCCTTGACTAAATCAATTCCAGCTTTGCTTACTTTCATCATAAGATTCTCCACGCCCATTTCGGGCGTTTTGAATTAAATTAAAATTATAATGCGCTAAGAACAATGTAATTACCCACTTCAGGAGTTGTAGAGTTAGTTGCTGCGCGGTCTAAATATAATCCAGATGAATCGAAAGCCATGGTGTTACCCTCATTTTTTGTTATTAAATTAAATTATACATTCTATTTTTGATAATATCTAGAAACAATATTATCTACTTTTTGACAATATTTTGTTTCTTTGGTAGTGGTTTTAATTTTATTTTTTAAACTTCATATGTTAAAACTGTCCAAATTATATAATTAGCTGCTACTAATACATCCGATGCAACGCCGGCTGGAGTGCTTGCAACAAAGTTCATACTCGAAGTATTTCTTAAGCCTTGAGACACTAATGTTGTGGCAGACGCGGGAAGCGAAACAAGGTCAATTCTAGCGGAGCCTACGGGATTATAAGTATTTACGTTTTTTACCGTATAAGGCAATGCGCCTACACGCAAAGAACCAGCTGCGCCAGAAAGCGAGCCAACCACATAAATTTGCACAATTATTTGATTTCCGTTGCGAGTGTAACGTCCTTCTCGTGCAGAATAACTTGGGGTACCAGCTGTTGTTCCTCCAAAAACGGTTGGAGAAAAAGTACTTTCTTCGTTTAAACTTAAAGTTCTCCACGCATTTGTTCCTGTTTTTTGAATAGTAATTATAGCGCTAGCTCGAACTACGGCAGTAAATCCTGTAAGTGTAACGCCGCCAGCTGGAGAAACGGTTAAAAAAACTAAAGGGTCAGCTGCGTTTCCGGTATATATTATTTGAATAATAGTTCCGATTGGAATAGCTGTTGTGGCGTTGGCAGGAATTGTGATAGTTGCCGATGAAGTAGTTGTCATTAAAATAGTAGAATTAACATCAGTTAACAATAATGTGCGAGCTGTTGTATTGTCTGTAATTATTTGTCGATAAATATTAGACTGGCTTAACGTTATTGTTCGATTTGCACTTAAGTCTCCGCCTCCTGTTAATAATCCGGCTGCCGATATTGTAGTTGCTGTAGAAGCTTTACCTGTAAATTGGGTTTGTATCGCACTTGTTACGCCTACTAAATAACTTAATTCTGTTGGCGTAACATTCGATGTTTCTAATTGATTGGATGCATTAATGTACGGAACGCGTGACTGTGTTAAAGACGAATAAGTGATAGTTGTGTTTTGAATAGTCCCGCCGGTAACAGCTATAGTATTAGCGTTTTGGGTAGCCATAGTCCCGCACGCTAAATTAGTGCGCGTAGTTGAAGCGGCTGTAACATCAACATTGCTAAAGTTATTAACTGAATTATTAATAGCCATTTTTATGCATTCCAAGTCACTGTTTTAGAAAATATTTGTAAACTCGTGCCATTTAAATTAATTCCCGTTGAATTTTTAATATTTATAGTGCCATCTGTGTTTACAATAAATTGCGCGGTTATAACGGTGCCTGATAAATTTACAAATCCGTGATCTATAGTTTGAACAGCTGGCCTTAAACCAGAAGGAACTCCAGCTCCATCGAGCGTAATATTAAGATTAGCATTTTGTGTAGTTGTTTGAGAAGCAAATGCGGGAAATTGAAGCGTAACTATTCTTCCAATACTTGTTAATTTAGTTGTAGTGCTCGGAAATGAAAAAGGTCCCCACGTTGCTAAAACATTTGTGTAATCAAAAACGCGATAAGCTCCATTAATAGAGTTATTAATAGCCATAATAAAATCCTCTTTTTTATAATAAGTCTAAGTTACCGATAGCATTCACTATCTTAAAAGTTGTATTAGCTACAATACACACTAAAAAAGCATCGTCGTATCGATTAGTTGATGCCACGTAACCTCCGGCTCCTGTTGTGGTCACGGCATTTCCAAGGCGTATACTTTGGCCTGAATTTTGTGCGACTCTCCAACCGCCTGCACCAAACCCTTGTATTGAAAATTTATCACCCACAGCAGCGGTTGCTGGCAATGTAAGAGTAACAAAAGCTGCGTTGTCTGTAATATAACCGTTATTAACTGCCATTGCTTGAGACGTGCCAGTTACTGTGGTCCAAGTGTTTAGTGCGCCGACTAATTCAGCGTCAATACCTTCTAAATGTCCTTTTACAGAAACGTTTGTTGGCGTGTAATTTACTGGAATATAATTAGCATCGACAGCATCAGATACCGTCAATAAATTTAATGCCGCTGAATTAAGAAGAGTTGCTCCATTTGTTGGATAGCTTGCCGAATCAAGGTTAACTGTTAAGCTGCCATCTGCTGTTAATTCATAAATACTATTGTTAGTAAGTGTATAACTCGATACAACAACGCCAGTTTTTGTAAAAGATAATTGATCATAAATTTTAGTGTTTGATATTTCATATACAGAACCATAAGAAACGTTACTAAATGTTAAGTTATTAAAAGCAGAATTATTAATAAAAACACGGTCGGTATTATTAAATGTAATATCTAATAAAATAGCAGTCGGAGTAGAAGCATTAACTGCCGTGTAATTATCATTATTACTAAAATATATCGAAAGCTCTCCACCAAGGGGATTATTAAAAGTAACAGTTTTGGTAGGTGATTTATAAGGCAAGCAATCAATAAAGTTTACCCACATTCCTGCGCCGCCTGCAACAAAATCAATATCCTGCGATTCGGCAAAATGAAGATTAAGTCCTTGCGCTACAAATTGAGAAATTCCCGAAGTCCCAAATGGGCTGACAGGGGTAATAATATCTGCTGTCGTAAAATTAATTGTCGGTCTTCCTACGCCAATCAAATTTACCCACGGACGAATAGTCATTGCAGTGGACTGGGTATAATCCCCCTCAGTCATTATAATTGCAATCGGATTAGTAACCGAAGGTGATAAAGTAGCCGCGTAAGCAACCGCATAGTTGTATGATGCAAAAGGATTGTTATAACTTCCATCTCCTAAGCGTCCGGTAGGAGGATCGTCGTCGATACCATTTTTAGAAACATAAATTAATTTAGAGGGGGGGTTATCTAAATTAGCTCCGTTAATTAAATAGTATTTGTTGCCACCCGATTCAGCAATTTTTTCTAATATTGCAACTTGGCCTGGCTTTAAACTATGTGTTTGGCCTGGAGTAGTTAAATTAATTACAGTGGGGTCACCGTTAGTTTTAATGTTTACAAATGAAGCCCCCGGATCAACAATTATCTTTGTCTTCCATCCAATAGGGGTAGTTAAACCGCCGTTGTCAAAATTAAAAATATCAATTGGTGTTGGGTTTACGCAGTAAATAACATTATTTAAATCTATATCTTTGCTAATTGAAAAACTGGCAGCTATAGTTCTAAATGTTTCAATAGAATTTACTTTATTATTTAGCGCTGTTTGTAATCCGGTTACTTGTGATAAACCGGCTAATTGTGCGTCCGAATTAACTTGCGCTAAAGTTACTTTTGTCGCAATGGATGCTTCTGTTGCTTGTGTCATTATTGGCATTTTAAAGATTCCTATTAAGTTGTCCAAATATCTTCATTTTCATCGGCCCATTCATCTCCAAATTCATCATACCAAGCTTCTGAAATAGGCGGGGTAGGATTGCTTGCTGAAGAACATGTGATTACTGTGAGCTCATTAATATCGGCCGTGATTGCTATATTAAAATCTGTTTCTGAAAAGCCAGGAATAATTACCCCGGTTGATGCACTTTTAATTGTGCCGTTTAAATTTGATGCGAAGCATTTTTGCCTAGATACTGAATTTTCATTTTCGTTTTTAACAAAAAAATCACCGCATTTAAAAATTGTTACCGCTGTTCCTGAAGCAATAAATAAAGATGATTTTCCTAAATATTCATTTATAACAGCCAGCTGTTCTCGAGCAACAAAGCCATCAGGCTTGCCTTCTCCAAAATTATTTACAATTCTACCGTTTTCATAAATCCAAACAAATCTTCCAGCATAAATTCCGTCTGTTCCAACAATATAAGCATCCTCTACTCCTGGATAGGTAATTCTTGGGTTATCTGTTGCTATATCACCTGTAACAGCGGGCGCTTGTTGGATATTTATTTCAGTTTGAAACGACATAATTGTTATTCTTAATTTGCTATTGCTGTAATATTCAAAAATTCAATTTGTACGGTTGCGCCACTTGCAATGGATTCTATGGCAAATAACTCAATGGTATCGCCCGCGGATAACGGCGCACCTGCATTTAATTGAAGAGGTAATGTCCCGCTGTTCACAAATGTTAATGAGTCTTGTCCAATTGAAGCTCCCCCATTGACCCTTAAATATAATTCGATAGTATCTGGACTTACTGTCGATACTACTATTTTTGTTGCAACGTTAATTTGATATTGCCCATTAAATGGAATAACAATTAAATTTGAAACAATCCAAGGTTGGCCTGATGCTTGTACTAGGTTTACTAAACCACCCCCTGTACCAACTGCCGTAGCTGCGCCATTGCCCAAAGCAAAATAATTGTTACTACCAACATTAGGTCTTTTTGCGTAAGTTGCCGCGGCTTCCGGTTTATTTAAATAATAAAATGCTAAATCTTGTATATTTACTCCATTGTAAACACTGATTATAGTGTTTCCGCCGGGTAATAATGTGCTTGTTGGGCTACTAATGTTGTTAGTTTTAAAAATAACATTAACAGGCAATCCATTTGTAATCCGATAATTTTTAGAAAAAATCTCTGGTACAATTAATGTAAGAGGAGCAGTTAATGTTACTCCTGAGCCTTGTTCTAATATAAAAATATCGTAAGCCGCTTGATTAACTGTAAGCTCAACTTCTGTTGTTCCAGATGTAGGTATTGTTATAAGAAAAAAACCAGGAACGCTATCAGGAACCCAGCCAGCCGATGTTGAATTATTATCAGGATCCGTGTCATTTCCATCTACTAAATTAATCCAATATCCTTGTTTGTCTGCGCGTAATATTCTTGCACCGATTGGATATCCTGTGATAAACGGATTAGAATTGTTTATATCTGCTGCATTATAAGTAAATCCCCCGCCTACTCCCTGCCAAGTAGACATAGCAGAAATTTCAAATAAAATTCCATTCATGTCTTGTCCTTCTGGTGGTCGACCAGTCGCTGGAGTATTAGGCATTGTTAAAGGAGGAAAACCCTTTTCATAAGATGCTTTTTGAGGATTTAAAGGGTCTGAGTTTATCTCAGGAATTGGGTTAATATATCCCGCAGGCTCAGTATAGCAAAAAGGGTTTTTTATTTGTTTAACTATTGGAACGGTCATTATCTTCCCTTAATTATTTTGATTATTAAAAACTGAAACATTAAATGGCCACGGGAAGTTTTCACTTTCTATTGGCTCATGCTCAGATTGGAACCCAAAGATTCTACCTTCGTCGTATGTTACTAATACACCTGCGGGGACTGGCATAATACCGCTTTGATATATTATAGCATACTCTATAGGCGTAATGGTAATATTAAATATGTATCTTATGGTCATATTGAACCCATCTACGACATAAACCGACCCTTCCCCAAATAAAAAACTTAATATAAAATTAAATGTTTTTATTGTAGGCCTTGATATATTTGCATAGGCTTTTGCAAGCAGCATTTTTCGATAGGTTTCATCATCTACTCTTATTGTTGGGGTAGAATCAAACCCATTGAAAAATGGAGCCACATTAAAAGGTGTATAAACTTGGCCTTCATCATCATAATTTTCATTAAAGAAACCAAAATATTCTTTTTCTGAAACTACGTATAACAACCTGGAAATTCCTATTATTTGCCCCCAAATATCTAAACCAAATCCTATTGCTGTTTCTATGTTCCAAATGTAGCGATAAAACTCATCAATGTTTATGGTCGGATCGATATTATTGTTCCAGTTATTTATAACTTGCATCATAATGGACGAATTAGCATATTGGCTTAATATGGTTTGGTTTAAATTTTCCATTATGCCAAGTCCACAATAATATTGTTCAATGCTGTAATAGGCATTTGTTCAATTGTAGCTTGTAATTGCAACGTACTTGGATTTGCAGTGTTCCCAACAAAAACAGAAATTATTTGTATGCGTGGGTCTACCGCAAGAATTGTTCCATAAAAAGTATTTGCTTCTATTAATGACCCTATTTTTTCATCGAAATTTGTTAAAATAGCATTTTGAATTTGACTGGCAATAGTATTTGGCAACGCAGGATTATTTCTAATGTTTATTCTAAAGAATACCGATAATTGTTGAGCTTCTTGGAATCTTACATTATACGCAATGCCATCATAAATCGTAATCACAGTATCGCCATTATAATCACATCCCAAATCTTTTTTATCAAAAATAGCGGCGGCTACTTTTTCTCTAAGAGCAAGCGTCCAATTTTTGGCATAAGCGCAAATATAGAGAGAATGGGGAACTAAAGTTACGCCTGTTATTATTATTGGTTCGCTGGTCACATTATCTACACCATACACCTCTATAATTTCAGGTATTTTGAATACATTTGCTCGAATTGCGGCGATTGTGCCGGTTGCATTTGCAGCAACACTTTGTTTTCTTCGATATTCGTATTTTTGTCTGTTTTCAACAGGTATGCCAGGAACCCCAGCATTTGGGTTTGTAATAGAATCCCATCCATTGACTGTTTGATAAATAACGGTCAATGTATTGGCAGCACATGCAATTTCTCCAGTTTGAATATTATCTAAGATTGCAGTTGTAGTACCTGTGCTTGGGATTGTTATTACTGATATAAAAGTATATATATTTCCAACAGTATCTTTTGCTAATGTATTTGCAGGTATTACTGTTCCAGGTAATCCTGTCACCGTACAGGTAACTCTCGTTGCCGTCCCTGGTTTTCTCGGCAGAAAATATATTTCCCCAATGGCATCTTGAAAAAATCCATCGGCATATTCAGGGTTTATTTGATTAACTAGTAATGCAATCTCATTATTTTTTGATGTGATAATTGCAGCTAGGCTTGATGCTAATTGGCCTTGTGGTGTTCTTAAATCAACCCGCATATTTCCGCCAAAAACTTGAGAAAAGTCTTTTAAAACTCCGGTCAAAACTTCCGCCGCCGTTGGAACAATAATACCGTCTTCGGTAAATAAAATATTTGGAACATTAGAAGTTAACATTATTTTCAGCCCCATTTTCATCAATAAAAATAATCCTACCGGATACTTTTCGTTGTTTAGCATCGTCAATAATACATTTTGCTGCAACAACCCCAGTCACTGAAAGTGCGGCTTGTTTAAGTTGTAAAGCCAAATAAGACAATGGCACTTGTTTACCTAATATATTTTTATAAGGCACCCCAATAGTGTTTTGATAATAAACTTCACCATAAAATGTCCTGGCCGCATTTGCAACGCTTTGGGCATATTCATAAGCGCCTTCTGTGATTGCTATATCGCCTAAGCCATCTAACATTAAGTCCCAGTTTTTATCTAATAAAAAACTTTTCATGATACGGGTTGTCCTGTGTTACTTCCACCAGTTTGAACACCAGAATGAATATGTGTTTTTAAACTTATGCTATCTGCGGTAATATCTTGTTGCGCAACAATATTTCCGTTTACCTGTAAGTTACTATCTATTATAACATTTTGTGCCTTAATAGTAATAACACCGCTTTTAAATTGAATAAAATTTTCAGGCGTTCCGTTTAAAATTCCACCAATATACATGCCGTCGGCAAAATCAAATTGTCGAAATGATGCAGGAGCACCATTTGTTTTTTGAGTTTTAATATTACTAATGTCTCTATTTGCAAAAACAGCAATTCCTAAATCTCCAGGGCTTGGATCCATAATTATTGCATTATTACCGCCCTGGTATCTCATGTAAGGAAGGCCAAAAACTGTACTATGAGGATATGTATTATTATTTCCGTCTATTTGATCAACCAATGGTATTACATTGACAAAACCAACAGGCTCTAAATCTCCTGTATTAGTACACTCAACAATCTTAACAATCGTGGCAGTTTGCATTTTTGCCAAAGCTTGCTGGATAACAAAATATAATTGGTTGTAATTACCGAAATAAGTTGCGGGTCTTGCTTGACCGTTATAAACCCGATCAGTTGTAGATTGCTGTGCCAAGTTTAGCTCCTCTTATCATTGTAAAAAAATTCCCATTTGGTGTAACTGAACTTAAAGAATAGGAGATAGAGCTCGCTACCCATTCTCCGTTAGCACGAATAATATCGCTTTGTACTTTTATCTTTCCTCCATAAGTAACCAAAGGATTAAACAATGTTTGTACAATTACTCCTAGCCCATCAAATGTAGGGTAGCCAATCATTCCTGTATTTTTATTTATTTCAGCGACAAAATTTTCTCTTGGAAACCCAGGATTGCAAATTGCAATTGTATTATTATCAATATATAAATCTATGCCTGCTGCGATTGCGATTGATTTGATTTGTTCAATCCCTGTATTTGCAACGTATAAATTATTTATTTTTATCGTTACATTGTTATTCTCAAAATTGTAACCCAGTGATTTTGCGATCTGCCCTATGACTGTTGCAACGTCTGCGCTGCCTTTAAATGTTGTGACAGGATAAGGCTTTAAAGAGTTATAATAAGCGCCTTGCGCTTGTATATATAAATAAACATCTGGCATTGTCTGGTAATAGCCGAAGGCATTGATAATATCTCCTTTAAATACTAACGTTTCATATGTGCCGGCATCATCAATTGCATATATTTCAATTGTATTTTGGTTTACTAAATTCCTTGTCCACATCAATGTAGTCACATCATTCATGTCTTCTTGTTTTACGCCAAATATTTGACATACTGAACAAGAAAATTGCGCTCCTCCAGCATTTATGACGTCAACATTTGACCTTAATCCACTAATTTCTAATGTGTTGGTTTTATTAGAAGTAAATATGTTTTCTGCAAGTCTAATGATAAATTTAATTTGTTTTTTCGAGAAAGATGGCATTTTCTTCAGCATCCAAATAAAATAATTTATATCTTGTACCTAATCCTGTATAAAATGGATCGGTTTCACCTTGCGTATCTAAAAATATAAAATTTTGATTAAATCCTAAATAATCTTGTTTTACTAATTTCGCAATGTTTCTACAAATAGTACATCTGGTAATTGACGCATTATTTACGGCTAAATCAAAATATAAATAATTGCCTCTTGTATAAATATTTATAGAGCATATTTGTTCATTTATGATCACATAGAAGTTTTGAGCAGCAACCGCTTTTATTGGTATTTCTTGCATTATCCACCCACCGCTTGATTATTAAAATTATTTGTGTCTTGACTAGAAGCAGCAGAAGACTGTACTTGCCCATTACTTTGAGAGCCGCTATTGGTAGGATTATTTGAACCATTAATAGCGCCGCCCGAATTGTTAGGATTTTGCTGGGATACTTGTCTAATTTCTTTTAAATAAAGCTGAATTGAAATTAAAGTTTTTCCTCTCGCCGCTGAACGAGAATAATTATATTTTTCTATGGTATAGTTTACATAAGTTATTTCTGGCGTAATTATCGTATATAAGTCGGTCGATTTTGTGGCGACATCAATTGCGTTTATAAATTGTTCTCTATCAGATACGTTTCCCATAAAATTTAGAACAATAATTGGGTTTGCCGGCATTTCAACTTTGTTATAACTAGCAAAACCTCCTTGCTCTACAGGAAAATCTGCAACGGCCATTTGTTTATTATAATTAAGTGAATACATGGATTGAACAGCGCCTATAAGAGAAGCTCCAAATCCAGTAAATGAAATGCCTTCTGAATTTAATATGCCCCATTGGGATGAAAAATTATTGACAAAATCTTCAACATAATCATTTACTGGGCCAAATATATTAGGAACATTAATTGTAGCCATATTATTTTAATCCAGTATTAGCTTGCGCAATAGTCATATAATCAAGGTGTTTATGAATATCATGAGCTATTCCTTGTGCATCTGTAGCATTAGAATGTACATGCAATTCTCCAATATTGTTATTAATTGTTTTTGCATCTCTATTTACAGATGCATTTAATTGATTAGCTGGAATACCTTTTAATGATGTCCATACACTGGTTAATGGAACATGATTTTTTATAGCATCTTCAATTAACAAAGCAGCTAACATTTGCTGGGTTTTCTGACTAAATTGCATATTTGGATTAAGATGATATTTAGACACTAACGATTGTAAAGTATCATGAGTAAATTGGTATTCACCTATAGCAAAACGCCTGCCAGGGTTTAAATAACTTTCACCTTTCGTTGCACTTTGAAGCGCTAAAACTTGCGATATTGTCATTTTTGATAAAGATGGATCTGAACCTGAAAGGCCTAAAAAACCAAGTGCATTAGTCCCCGTATTATAAGCGTTTGGGTCGTAGCCGCTTTCCCGTTTTCCTATTAAAGATAATATTCCTGATTTCTCATAACCAGCGTATTTTATATCGTTTTGTAAATTTTTATAGTTTACCCTAGTTAAAACATCATTACCCAAAGGTTTAGCAACAAAATTACCAATAACTTTACCAATAGTTTTTGCTGAATGAATTAGTTCTTGCTTTGGATGATTAAATAAATTATTTATATTTCTTATAATATATGTTAAAGCATTATAAAATTGAATTGATGCTGGCGTTAATTTATAAGCCAATGTGTTTTCTAATTGATTAAATGCATTGGTAGTTTCTGCCGATGCACTTGTTAATGTTTTAAAAGCTAAAACTTCTTGACCTGTCAAGACTTTATTTTTATTTTCTTTATTAATTTCAGATAAGATAGCTCCTTTTCCTTGCATTAAAAAGTTTGCTACATCGGTAGAAAATCCCATTGCGGCTAAAATATTATAAGCATCTTGCCGAGTAAGTCTTTTTTCTTCTAAATTTTTATGTAATGAAGAGGCAATATCTAATAAAACATTTAATGGTTTTCTTTCGGCACCATTATTTGCAATAGAAACTCCTAAAGCATTTAAATATGGATTTAATGCACTTGTACCAAAAATTCTTGTTTGAGTCTGGGCAGAACCAATATTGCCTAATGCACCTTCAATACTATTAGGATTACCACCCGTCGTTGCAATAGCTTGTCCTAAAGAAGATAAAGAACCTACAGACGTATTAAGACGCTGAGAATTATAAAACATGGGCGTGCTCATGTTCGCTATATTTTTTGTCCATTCTGCTGTTTTATAGGCGGCATATCCTAACCCTGAAATCATCCCTAAGGGAGCCATAAATCTGGATACTTTTGCCAAGTCTAATAAACCATCCTTTAGACCTGAAATAGACTTGCTAAAATACTTAACGTCATTTGCTGCTTTCTTTAAATGTTCGGTGGGTTTGTCAGAAAAAATAGAATTTTTTTTATTTGATTTTGGGTCAGTAATGTCTTGAACGGCATCTGATGAGCTTTTTGCCGCTTTTGTCATGGAATTTAATTGAGAAATTATTTCTTGTGATTGACTTTTTAAATCTTTAGCATCAAGGCTAAATTTAGTTACTAAATCATCAACTATATTTTTAGCCATTATTATTTATACTCAAGTATTTGTTATAGTTATCCACATTAATTATTTCTGATAATTTATAAGCGTCTTCTAAAGAATATAATGTTTCTAACTCATGTAATGTGGCCATCCTAGAAGATATAACTCTTCCTATCAAAGAAGATATATTTTTATATTTATAAAAAATAGTCTCTTTTGATGATTTTGTTATTGCATTTGCTCTTGCTGCTGCCCTATCGAGTTCTGCATAATCATTTTCTTGATGGCCTCTAAAAAATCCAAATGTAATTTAAAAACCTCTAATCTTAAGTTAATATAAGTTGAAACTTCTTCAATATCAACATAGCTTTCACCCATATAATTATCTGAAATTTTTCGGTTCAAATTAATTAATTGCCCTGGATATTTTGGATTTAAATCATGCTTGACCTCAAAAGTTACACAACTCATTAATTCGTGTAACAAAGGACGCAATTCAGAATCATCAATTTTTAACAATGAAGCCACACCCAAAATTGCCATTGAATTTGCAGGCATATCTAAAAAATTTTCAGGTAAATTAAGTCCAGATTTAATCATTGCACCAATTGCTTTGTAACACCACATTTCTGCTTTTAATGCGGGCATTTCTTCAATAATATATTTTTTATTAAAATCTCTGCTATTTGGATCAGTAACAATATATTCTATTGTTTTTCTCATTTTAAATTATCCTTACTTTTTAAAGAGGGGCTGATATTGTAATTCCCCAATTTATTACACACTCAACAGATTGTAATACTCTTTGAGCATTTTGAATCGGCAAATAAGATTGCAACGTCCCTTCTGCAAGCGTATATACTTTCTTAATTGAGGGTAATTGTATTATTGCATCCATAATTACAATATCTTCAGTTGCTTCGTGCAACTCAAAAATAGTATCAAAAATAGAAATAGCGCCACTATTTGCTTGAAAAGTTATTGTTTGATTTCTTAAATTAGGCACATACCCAGCTGCTTTTTTTCCATCAACCCCAATTTCATTTTCAGTAACTTGCATAGTTTCTGTAGTAAAAGCACTCTCAGCAGAAAAATTTTGCAACCTATAATTTGTAATTGCCAAACTTGGTATTGATAATAAATAAATGCTATTCGCACTTGTTATACTAAGGGACATATATTTTACTCCTATAAAATATCAATGCTATTCATTGTTATTTGTTGTATTGATTGCCCATCGGTATACCAAAAATTGATAATAGGGCTTTTCCTTTGTTGCCTGTCTTCAGCAGAAGGAGGCAATATTTGCAAATACCATCCTTGCGTTAACAACGTATTAGAAATATCTAACCTGGCCTGAGCCATCACCACAGCTTTTTGATTAGCAGATAATTCAATACCAACCCTAATAGTACCAAAATTTATGGCATCTCTAATGGGCTGTGATAAAGAAAGTCTAATTGAACCATAACCACTATCATTGTAAGGAATAGAATTTAATGAGGTTAATAATGTCATTAATTGAGTTTGAAATTGTTGATTTAGATAAACCTGGCCGTAAAATGAATCAAGCCATTCCCATGTTCCGGACAAACTACCGTTATACATGAAGACCCAATCATTAGTTGAGTTGGCATAATTCCCATAAAAATTATAGCCATTTGCTAATAACACTTCAGCATCAGAGTCAGAAGAAACAGTTGGTAACAATCCTGATAATGATTTAAAAGCAATTGTTGCTCTTCCATTAAGCGCGTTAAAGTCAACAGATGCTAAAAAACCAAGCACAAATACCGCAGCATCTCTTGTAGTATCTCCCAAATCACCTGCTTGTGACCCGCTGACGCCATAAGAATTATTATAGTTTGCATTTTGTATTTTAAATGCAGTGCATGTTGTTGAATTTGATATTACAGTATCTGAAGATGTATCCCAATACACATAACAATATCTGTTTTTTAAATCATTAATTTCAGAGGCAAATGATAATTTATCATCTTGAACAGGCTCCCATAATGTCGTTAATGATACCCATTTTGTAGTATTGGTAACTAAATTATTTATTGCCGTTACAGGAGTATCAACATTAGAACCTTGAGATAAAATCGCTCCTTGAGTTTGTGTCAATTTTAAGTTTGCAGCTAAGGTACTACCAACAGCATCTGTTGCATACGTTATCGTTGATGAAGAACCTGTAGTAGATGATTCTATTAAGAAGGTAGCATTTACTGGATTCCAACTTACGTCAACAATTACAGTTGGTGTATTTAAAGCTGTTTCTATTTCAGTCGCCGCTTCACTAAAACTAGTAATTGTTGAAAAATTTAAGATTCCAGTGGCTTTAGTGTCACCATCAACAGTAATGCTAAAATTGCCTGAATAAGTTTTTAATTGGTCTATAGTTAAGCCAACTAGGAAACCAGATTGCAAAAATGCAGCTCGATTTGTTCCTACGTATGGAGCAATTAATAATTGCCCAGGTTTTTGTAAACTATTATCATAACCATTAAAATAAACTCTGTTTGCCAAATCATATTCATCAGATGCTTGTCCAAAATATTTTCCCACTTCATCTGCTGAATTAAATGATAAAACTTTTCCTACAGGACACAATGAATTTTGTGTCATGAAAACACCATTTAAAATAGGTGAATTACCACCAGAATTTAATACTGACGGGTTTACTGTAACAATCCGAGAGGCTGGTATGCTCATTTTTTATCCTCAATAATTTATTTCTGTATCAACATTTTCAAAAATATTGATGCCAAGTTCATCTGGAAAATCCTGCGGAATTACAATAGTTGCGTTATATTGCAAATATATTGTAAAAGTCCATCTATCTTGATATTGCATTTCTCCTGTAATAAAAGGCGCTTGTAACGCATTGCTGCAATAAAGCGACGATATGCCATCAGGAAATTGCGATACCGTATATTCGCTTCTAAAAACGGACAATATTGCTCTTGCAAAATCTCCCGCTTTCCTTCCGTATAAATCTAATTGAATAGCTACTTTAGTGGGATTGTTTACCGTAGCAGAGCCATTAATTTCACTATAATTAATTTCGGGGGTTTCAAGCTCATATTGTCCCATCTCAGTTAAAACGGCAAAGTTTCCCAAAGGAGAAGGTGTCCTATTTGATTGCGCACGAATTATTTCAATAGGCACACCTTCTATCATTAAAAATGGCTGCAGAAAATTTGCTAAAGCATCAATTACTTGATCAACAGTTATGGAAGCTGTAAACATATAGCCACCTTACACCAGGTTTTCCATCTTTCTAAAATTTGATTTACTAACCATTGTTGATTATTAAACTCTACTAAATCACCGCCTTTTATTTCTGGACGTACTACAGCAAATAACTGTCCTTTTAAATATAAAACTTTATAAGTCCCTTGAATATTTAACCCATCTATTTGCATTAAATCTTCATTGGTAACAGCTTGAATATTTGAAAATCCAGTTATTGGATCAGCATATAATGGCTCTTGTCTTCTTCCATTATTATCAGGTATTTGATATCCTATTGATTGCCTTATCGTAATTAAAATATCTTGATTGATTATATTAATTGCAGAGTTTGCATAACTTTGTACATCAATCATCATTCTTTACCACTTTATAAGAAACAGAATCAAGCATAAATTTTGTATCTATTAATGGCTTATTAAATCCTTTTTTCTTTATTGTTGATGACGCATTCCCTGGATCGTTCCATGCAATTATAGATTTCCGTATATCAGATTTTTGTTTTTCACCAACGGCCGATAAAATTACATTTATATTTGTCTCTCCAGCTTTTAATGCGTTCAAAACAACTCCAGCCCATTCTCCTTTTTTTTCTTCTATAGCAGTCCTAAAAAATGGTCTAGAAGGAATTGTTATCGAGTGACCTTTAACAAAATTTTTAGTTTCAAAATTAGATTCAGATTTTTTTACAAATCTTCCTTTTTTTAAAAATTTTCCTTGTTTATTCATTTTTTTATATGTTTTTTTATATGCTAAATTATTTTTATCTTCTTCTGAAATGTCAGATACTTTATTTATAGCATTTCCTTTTGAATCTCTACTGCCTGCTTCTATCGTTGCTCCAAATTCATTTATAAAAGCAACCGTTGCAACTGATGTTCCATCAGGATAAGTTGACTCATCAAAAAAGCCAGTTTCAACATAGCTCCCATCCTTTATATTTCCCAATTCCATTAATATTTTTTTTATTTTTTCTCCACCTTTTACATGTTTCATTTATTTAAAACCAAAAATTAGAGGTATTAATTCTTTTATAAAAAAACTTGATGCAAGAATAATTAAAGAAATTCCTATTGAAACCTCCAAAAATTTACTTTCAACATTCCGCATCTTTATGCCTTCAAACCATTTAAATTCAATTATTTTTTTGTTATCATTGTTCAATGGTTACTGCTTTCACTTTAGTAATCATCACTCTTTTGGTGCTCTAACACGCAAAAGAACCAACCCGCTTCGGCGGGTTTTTTAATATTTAAACGCTAAAATTAATGGAACACTTACATGCACCAAGGCCGCCAGCCCAAATAACCATACTCCTTTGTGCAAAACGCTTATTAATTTATTCATTAATTATTCATTAGTAATCATTTCAAACGTCCAATCTTTTACTTTAAACTTTATTTTGTTATACTTCATTTTGTAACTATTACCTTGTGTTTTTAGTAGTTACCAAGTTTCTAGTGCGTCAACACGTAGAGACTCAGTTTGCCCCGTTAAAGACGGGGCTTTTTTATTTATATCAATCCATTTGGAGCGATTACATGAATAAGTAAACTAGCCCCAACACTTGTGCTTAAAAAAGCAACCGCATAAATTATTTTCACAAATGCTTTTTTATTAGTAACCAAATCAATTTCAATATCTTTCATTTTTATTCTTAGTTTGTTATCATTGTTTATATGAACATTCCTGTATAAAGTTATCATGTTCATCATTACTCGGTACTAGTCATACGCGAGTAACAATGCCCGCTTACGCGGGCTTTTTTATATCAGCCCATGCGGGAAAAACGCTCGAACCACTAAAAATATAGAAACGGCAACAGAAATACACAAGATTGATCTACCTATATAACGTATCAAAAATTCATTGCTTAGTGTTTCTGAATTCATATTAAAAATATCCTAGAATTTTTCATTGGTAATTATTATAAAAACACATAACTTGAGGCGATGAAAAATATCTAAATCCTCTATCTGAACTCGTTGACTGCCAAAATGCTGCCCCATATTGTGTCTGTATAAACCATTCCATTGTGAATGGAGCATCATATTTAAAAGAAGCGCTTACACTCCCCTCTGTTGCAGATTCAACTCTTCCAACGACAGGTATTGATCCGTTCGTATTTAATGCGCCAAATAAAATCGCCAAATGCGCGGTTAGTAAATAAAGCAGTCTTTTTCTTCTGTTTAAATTTTCAATAGCAGAGCCACTATCATTTGTTAAATATAATGATGCTTCATCAAAATAAAACTCCAACGTTGCATTGTTTACATTAACAAATTGCGGAAACTGTAATTTAAATTCAGCCGGATCAAAAACTACTACCGCCATTATTCATCAGCCTTGAATCGCTCTATTTTATGAGCTTCTTTTGAACATCCTTCAAATCCAGTTTTTACATTTGAATTAATCAAATCTATGATTTTTGTATCAAGTTCTTTTTCGTTTTTAGCATCTATAATTGCTTTTGATGAAAAAACAGAAAAACTTTCGCCTAGTTGCTTTTTTACACTTTCCCATTTTTCTTTATTTACCTCAGTTATTCCATAATGAAAATTAGATAAAACTTTAGGCTGTTTTTGTTGTTCAGGATGAAAAGAGCCAAAATGACGGTCTTTTTGAGCGCCTTTAATTATTATTTTTTCAGATGCTTTATTTCTTCCTTCACCACAATCATTGTTTAAATAAAAAATAAAATCATTGGGCAATCTAGAGCCAACATATACGCAATCATTCATAATTAAACTCCTATCATTCTTGCAACAAATACTGGGCGATAAATAATTGCCCCAACAGTACCTTGAGCTTTTTTCTGAGAATAAGCAGAGTGTTGAATAAAGAGAGGAAAAGCTCTTAATTTTAAGTTATAGCTAACTTCTTCTGTAAGTTGCCCTTCAATGTTGTCAGCTTTTAATCTTACTACTTCGCCAGCTAATGTTGACATTTGTGGAGCAGTAACAATTTTTAGATTTGGAAAGTTTGTTTTAATTAAAGTTAAAACATTAACATTATACTGGGTGGCTTTATTAAGGTTTACTGCAATATCTGGAGATAGTGCCATTGTCATATCAGTATTTGCATCAACAAGGCCATCACCTTGACTTATTAATTGTTTAACCAATAAAACAACATCGCCATAAACTTGAAGCGCATCTTTATTTTGCCAAATGATGTTAGGAGCTGTTCCAGATGGAGGAATAGTTGCTGGCAAACTTGGATCGTTTAATAATCCATAGTTTTGCAGTCCATCCACGCCAAAAAAATAACTTTTATTTTGATATTGATTAAGTGTCCAAATTGATGATTTATCTAATTGACTAACCCAATCAATTTGCGCCATGCCAATTCGTTCTTGCTCAAGCTGTCCATATCGGGTAAATGTTTGATAAAGATAAGGTTGGCGTTGAGGGAAGTTAATATTGGCTTTAGCTGCGCCATCATTATTATAATCGCCATATGATTCTACTTGGCCTGTGAATTCAAGCGTTTTAAACATAACCGTATTATCAGTCCATGAGCCTATCATTCTTTCTGAGCCAGCAACTTCTACAGCCTTTAATGGAGCAAATAAATATTCAATTACTTTTGGATCGATATAAGTGGTAAAAATAACTGGTAATGCTGAGTTAGGAGCACTGCCTAAAGTTGGTTGAGCATCTTCGGCCAAAATTTTATATTGATGATTATCAAAAATTACACCGTAGCTATTTAATTTTTTTTTCATTGGGGTTATTAACATTTTTTTATCCTCTTTTACCTGTTTTTTTATAGACTGATCGTTGCTAATTCGCCCACTAAACAGCCAACTGTAATTGTATAATCTGTTTCGATGAAACCTGAGATTGTTGCGCCCGCATCTCCTGCTTGCATAGTCCCATCACTTAATTTAGCAAACGCTTTTTGTCCCCTAGCCGCTGCGCCCACTGTAGCTACAATCGCGTAATCACCTTTTACATAAGCAGTAATAAAACTACCGCCAAAAACTGTATATCCTGCTTCTGCTAAATATGTAGTAATCTGGCCTTGTTCTTCTCGTGCAATTAATCCAAGTGGTTTAACAGCGGTAACACTTGAGTTAATTAATTGTCTGCCAGTCGTATCATCTGGATCTGGCCACACAAAACGCCCTACGATAACGCCATCGGTTCCAGCAACGAATCCCGCTTCTGGAGCTGGGTAAGTAGACCAAGGATTTTCAGTCACTCTATCCCCAGCCGTTGCCGGCGCTTGTTGCAATTTAACACTTGTTTGAAAACCCATTTTTTGTCCCCTTAAATTTTAACTCGTGAGATACTTTTCGTTAGAAAAGATGCCCCATTATCTTTATCCATTGCTAGATTTGAAACTTCAAACCGCTTATTATTTTCTTGAGATATTTGCATTTCACAAAGCCTCTTTAATGAAGTAATTTCTTTCAAATCATCGTGCTTAATTGATAAGGCATCTAATGCAAATCGATAAACATTTTCTGCATTATCAATGCCAGAAACTTCACCTATTAAAGGGCGAACATCATTTTTTGCTTGCTCTAGAGCAGCAAATTCTGAGCGGATGCTTTCTCTTATACTGGTGGCCATTTCATCCATAGCTTTTTTCATATCAGCCTCATTTTTTTTGTTATCAGTTTCGCTTTCTTCATCTTCTGTTTTTTTATCTTCTTTATTATCGTTTTCTTTATTATCATCTGTGTCTTCATCCATTCCTTTGTTTTCAAGCATTCCACAAATTTTTGCTATTTCTTCATCACTAAATCCTTTATCTTTTAGCATTTTTTTAGCTGTTTGTTTGCTATCTTCTTCAACATCAGCCGTAATTGCTTCAGGATTATTTTCAGCTTCATTTTCTTGTTCTACACCTAATACAACATCTAATAGGTTATCTAGTTGCTGTTCGCTAATATCGATGTCCATTGCTTTAATTTTATTAAAGGCTTTTTTGTGTAATTTGTTTTTTTTCATTTCAAGCTCGTTTTCTTTTTTAAAAGGATTATTATCAGAAACTTTTACATCATGACCTGCCCTACCGGTCTCAACTAATGCAACATGATTACCCACTATATTTTTCATCCAGCCATCATATTTCTCTCCTTCGAACTCACCTGGTTCCATGATGGCCTCATATGCGTAGCCGCATGACAACTCTTTCATGCCACCTAATTTTTTATCAGCAGCTTCAATAGCCGCTATGGCTTCTTCATCCCAAAAAAACAAAGTGTTTTTGAGATAGGGGGCTTCAAAAATTGAATCGGTGCCTGTTGTTCCTATAACTAAGTCCTTGTTAGGGGAATCTGCAAACATAGGGGTATGTTTTTCGACAATTTGCACCCCATTAAAACTATCTGCCGCTTTTTGTAATTCTTTTCCTGGTCGATATAGATAATAAATTTTCTCCGGCTCTAACCCTAAGGCGTAATAATTCGGCACTTCTTTGCCATAATATGGATTAATGGTCTCTTTAGAGATTGGCGAAGAATCAACCCTAAGCCGTCCATCTGCATCAATAAATCTTGAGCTTTTTTCTAATTTTTCCATATTCTACATTAGCTTTTTAAACATATATTACCAAATAAATATTAATAATGTAAATACATTTATGATATTAATAGTAATATATTATTTTTTATAAGTTCTTATAGATAATTATATGTTTTTTGATATTAATTAGTTATTAATATGGTAACAGCGTTTCACTGATGCATCTGCAATTTATTTTTTGTCCAGGAAGAATATATTCTCCAGAAATTAAACACCCTTTGCGAACATCGTATATTTTTCCATTCGCAGCAACATGATCTGGGCGAGGGGTTTTTCCTGCGCTACTATGTAACCATCTTGCTTGATTAAACCCCAATTCAATTTGTCGATTTCTATTAAAAGACGCCGTTGCTTTATTACATTGATCTCTTGCAATCAAAGCGGCCTTATTTTTTGTTAACTTGTATTTTTCTTTTATATTGTCATAAATGTAAGATGAGTTTCTTCCCATTGACCATCCAGTATTAACAACTGTTTTAACATCTGTAAAATATTTTTGGGGGATTGATTTTATAAGATTTACATTTTCCTCAATTATAGCAGCCATCGCATCTTGCTGTTCTCGAGTCATACTAAATTTTACGGTAAATCCAGCCTCTTTTAATTTATTTTTAAAGGCATTATCGCTTTGTTTTAATATTTTTTCTGCATTTATTTTTGCAAGCTCTAAAGAAATTTTAGAAAATTTAACAATCCATCGTTTTGCAACACGATTAAATTCAATCATAAAATCTTTAATGGGGCTTGCATCCGCAGCAATCACAGCAGGCTCATTTTTATTATAAAAAGACTTGACCCAATATTGCGTGCTATCAGCCATTTGTTTAATTAATTTATCTAATTTTTTTTGATACTCAATACGGATAGCCGCGCTTGGCCTAATTGGCTTAATCGTCTTCGTCTTTTCTTTCTTCATTTTCTTCGACTCCTTCTTCATATGGCTTTTCATTTTCTTCCGTATTTAAGCTCTCTTCATCAATATCAGATACTTCAATTGCGTTATAGCCACTTTCTTCATCACTCGCTAATTTCTCTCGCACTTCCATGTTTGATAAAACGCCGTGGTCGATATAAATGCTATCTTTTTGCGCATTAGTAAGCTTGATTGTCGCTTCATCTTTTGCGTCCATTTGCCACAAAGGATTAAATCTAAAGCTAATTGACGGATCTATTTCACCAAATTCTGACAACATTAATATTTTTAAAATTGTTTCAATCGGATATCTATAATGGGCTTCTTGCTCAGCACTTTTTCTATCATAGAAAGCACGTATTTCACCGTCTGCTGTCGCATTAAATCCTTGAGGACTCACTCCAAGTAATTTAACTGCGGGGATGCCAGATACTGCACACATGTGCTCTTGTGATTGAGATTGCAACTCATGTAACCCAGATAATGGAACCGCCAATTGCGTTAATTCTTCGGTCTCTCTATCAAGTAACATCAATCCTTGATTATTTCTAGCTGCCATGAAATATTGTATGCGAGCAGATAAAGAATTGCCGCTCTCATTATTATCTTGCAATCTTTGGACCATGTCTGTTGACAAAGTTAAGGTGCTAAAATTATTCAGCAAATTAGATATCGCTTGTTTAGTCCTAAGCCAATTATTCACATAAGGTTCTGCAAGCTGGTTCAGGCTAATGCCTGCAAAATTAAACATGGGCTTGAGCAAATCAGGCAATGGCCTTGTTATAATTGTTAATAATCTTGATGCATGTACTTCTTTGCCCAAGACATACCAAACTGAAGGCCTATAAAAATCAGGGGCGACAGGGTTATTAGAATTATAAAAACTAGGCGTACTCCAAATTGGCTCAACACATTTAGCAATTCTAAAAGAGCCTTTTTTAATTGTTTTTGGAGATAAAATTAAGGGTTTAGAAGAGGCAGATCCATCGATATCAAGCATAATTTGAGCGCGACCAAAACAGTCAACATGCTCTGCTGCAGTTCTAATGACTGACCTCAAATCAATTTCTTTTAATTTTTTATCCAGTATTGCAATCTTTTCTTTAGAGTTTTTATCTTGCTTAGAACTTGTGGTTAATGTTATCCATTCCCGCGTTATCTCCATTGCATTAACATAAGCAAATGATCTATATTCAGCAATCGTCGTTAATTCTGACAAATAAGCAAACCCTGGGAACCCTTGGTGCGTTCCATATCCATAACAATTTTGACCGAACATACTATATCCAATGCTGCTATCACAGGCCAACTGAACAGGTGCTTTTACCCCTTCTGGCAAAACGCACTTCAAAATTTCTGGCGCTTGAAAGGGATATTCTTTAATTAAATTTTGCTGATTATAGCCTTTCAATTCATCTAGGACTTTATATGCAGCATTGGTTGCTTGTCTTATTTGATAAATTCTATTATTTGGATTGTTTGGAACAGAATCTTGCGCTATTTTATCTTTTTTGAAATTAAACCATTTTTTAAAATCTAACATTGGCAGGTCTCGATATCTCATCAATCATGGATTGAGTAATTTTTATTATGTTATAACCATCATGATAACACATCATTACCGAATCAGCCAAGTTAGGAGATTTAGCGCCATCAGGCTTTTTATTAACTATAATTTTGCCTGCCCCATTTTTACTATAAGTCGGTTGTGATAACTCTAATTGCAATTTATTTAAATTTTTTAAGTTACCGGGTATTGAAATAATAGAAGATGGATTGCATTTTATGCCTTCTTGCACAGCTCGATATGTGTTTAAAAACCTAAACCGTAATTGCCACCAAGCTTGTGCTTTTCTATTTGCAAACATGTCTTCATTTTTTATTCCTTCGACCATATTAGATTCTGGCTTCCATACTGCTGCTGAACTCCTAAACGATTTTACATTAATATGTGTTTTTAATTCTTCTTGAATTATTCGTGCGTCTCCTTTTACACCGGCCCCAATTCCTTCAGCATCGTAATATAGGGTTTTATATTCCCTCTCATTACAAATAAGAATTGTTTGTTTGACAGTATGCAATATATCGCTATTTTTTCCGCTCCAATCATCTATATGTTCTATAACTACTCCATGGCGCATACAAATTGCATTTAAGTCTGCGCCTTCATCCGCAACGTCTAATGCAGCAATTCTTTCGCCACTTTTCGAAATCCCTAATTTCTCATGTGCATCAATTGCAGCTTGTACCCACGCAGATGGAATTAACACACCATCAACTGAACCAGAATAATCCAAATCAATTTCTTGGGCTAAAGTAATTGGGTCTAAATTAAGTTGTTGCCTGTGATACCATGCGTCGTCTTTACGCGGGTCGTTCCGCCAATGAAATGTGAAGACTTGATATTTACCGCTAAATCGTTTTTGAGCAAACACATTACCCATACCGCAAGGCGTTGAAACGTCCATTCGGAAATTTGTAGTTTGCGATAATGAAGCCTCAATTAATTTAGCCTGCTCCACATGCGCTGATTCATCCAAACAATAACCGGTTGCACGTCCGCCACGGCCAATGTTATTGCCGCTTTCTCCTTTAATAATTGAACTTGTTTCTGGAATAGTGATTAACTTTTGTTTCGAGTTTTTTTCTCTCGACCATCCTCCACGAAACTCTCTTGGTAAATTTGCAAGAAATACTCTTCCTTTTTCCAAAATTGAGTCTAAATCTCCAAGCTTATCTACTAGTTCTTCTTTACGGCTCCCAAAGCCAAAAACAGCTCCATGATTGAAAATTGCTAATGAACAAAAGGTCGCAACACACAACCAGGTCACGCCCATATCGCGTGATTTCTCAACAATCAAGGGTCGTTGGTTTTTCCAACAATCAATGACCGTATTAACAAATTCTTCTTGCTTTTCAAATAATAAAAAAGGGATCGAGACTGGCAGTCCACGTTCAATATTACGCGGATTAGTCGTCATGCCCCAGTCAATAATAAATTGCGCTATATGATGTTTATAATACGTAAATAAAGCAGGAATTTTTTCAGGATGTTGGCGTATAAAAGCTAATTTTTCAATGCGTCGTTTAAAGACTTTGACGTAATCAGGGTTTTTAAAATCAAACTCGAAAGGGATGGGCATATTACTTCATTAACTCGCTATAAATTTCTGACGCTACAATCGGATCGTCGGTTTGCATTTTATCTATTCCCACTTCTACACTATGCGCGACTTCTTGCTTCTCTGATTGTTTTAAACGTTGTTTTCCAAGCCAAATCAGCAATGATTTATCACCTGTGAGCGCAATCTCAAATTGCTTTACTTTTAAAAGCACATTTCCTGATTCTCTTTTTTTTTGACTATACTCAGAAAATGAAACTTTATGGTCTTTAACGCAATTTTTATATAAAGTTTCATGATGATAACCCAGATGACTTGCTATTTCTCTGCCAGAGCATCCTGCTTCTAATAAATAATCAACTCTTTCCCAATCAATTCCAGCTGGCGGTCTTCCTCTTTTATGCAAATCTTCTTTCATTCATTTTATCTCTAACAGATATTCTTTTTGGTAAATTATGATAAATTTAACCATTTTATGATTATCTATATTATAACTTAATATTATCGTAATTAATTAAATTAGTAATATATTACCTTATTTTTAATGTTTGTGAAACTTTAATTCTGAATTAAAAAAATGATTAAAAAAGAAGTGTCTAAGAAAGCTTTAAAGAAGAAAAAGTAATACTAACTCGCTGTGTTTGATAAATGCTTTTTTATTTATTTACAACCCCTTACTACCTTTCCCTAAATAAACATTAATCGCCTTTATCTAATTTAATCAAAGAATCATTTAATGTCTTAAGTGCAAGCCCATACAAATATGAATCACCTTCCGTAAGAACTTGCAATAAGTTTGCTTTTTCATGCAAGTATACTTTTGCAAATTCAGGATCATGTTTAACAATTGTTGATGTATTTGAAATTAAATCAGCAAGTTTAATAGTTTTTGCTTCTGGAGGTGCTTTAGCGATATGTTCTAAATCAATAAATTTTCGTGCTGTTCTATTGCCGTCGGATGGTTTTGAAATATCTGTAAGATAATAAACTAAAGTAGCGACTTCTTCTCCGAAATGTTTTTGAATATCCCTTAACTCTATTTTTGTATCTTCTACCACATCATGTAACAAGGCTGCGGCTAGCATCTTATGGTTATCGGTAACGTTCCTTACTAAATCACAAACTTCAAGAGGATGAACAATGTAAGGCTCATTAGTATATTTACGTAATTGTCCCACCGCTGCATGAGCTGCAGTTGCAAAAGTTTCTGCTTTCCCAACAAATTCGTGTTTATATTTAGAGAATGCATGATCAGCAATCATCTTTGGGTAGTCACTTATATTCATAATAACTCATTAATTGTTTTTGTTGCTTATTTTTTTATTTACTTCTTTTGTTTTCTGCTTTCATCTAAATACTTTTCAATTGCTATTTTAGCATTTAAAAATCCGAAATAAAAATCTGCATGATAGCCGCGTTCTCGCATATGTTTGATAAAGTTGTTGTGATAGGCAGTTGGCTTTTGAGATTTAGCTAATAAAATAATAAACATACCGTAGTATTGTTCATTCGCAATAGCAAGCATAAACAAGCTAAATCCTTTTTTAAAGAAATAGGACTTGCACTTTAATTCCAATAATTTTTTTTCAACAATAGGATGTTTGTTAAAATAGTCTTTCAGATAAATATTTTCAAATTCTTCCGGCTTCATAATATACCACTTTGACTTTCATAATGCTTCTTACAAAACTCAACAAACTCTTTCTGGTGCTTTTCGCTATTATCTTTCCACCGGTTATACACAAAAGAAAAATGACGTACGACAAGCTCACCTTTTTCATTAATTTTATAACTTAATTTTTGACGTCTTCTTTTATTAACTGTATATGTAACTTCAACCCATGTTTCAGAATTATTTATGTTGTTGTTAAACATTTTTATCTCTCCATTCTGAAACCACATAATTTCCCAATTCAGAACAAAACCCGTTTTCCTTTAACCAAAATACATCATGGCAATTATCTCCAATAGGTATCATTCTACAACTCGAACCTTCATCTTCATCATCTTTAAAAACACATACTAATTTTTCACCATTTATAGCCTTATAAAACTTCCCTACTTCTATTTTTAGTTCTTTGATTTCGTGTTTTTTTAAAAAATATACTATCGCTTCAGCCCAATAGTCATTTAGTGAATCACCAGAATTAAACTTTGAAAAATAGATAAAATTAGTTAACTCTTCTTGGCTAATTTCATATTTCATCTAACCCCCTCACTTAGTTTTAAAGTTGATATTTCTCTTACAACAGCGGGAGCTTTATCGTAAGAAATTTTATTTATACTTTTCGCTTCATCTTTAGCAATGGTTTGATACAAATCTATAAAACGATTAGCGGTAAATTGTAATTGAGTTTCTGTTTGCATGGCTAAAGCTCTAGCGCCTCCCAGCAGCCCTACAACTCGCTGAGTAAACTCATCATCTCCCGCAGAACTTCGTTTTAAATAAACCTGTAAATTCTGCCATGCTTCATGTGCGGCAATTTTAAAATCACCATCTTTTCTCAAAAATTCAAACACATTCGCCAATCTTGGGAAAAAATTACAACTCGTTATGCATTGGTCTATTGCGTTGGCAACTTCATGATATTCAAATTCTTTTAATTTTTCCCACCACATCATTAATCGCTCGTTCGAAAATTGCTGCTGATATTCCTCGGTTAATCCGTAAACTAATGCTTTGAATTTATTTTGATCGTCAGGTTTCATTTTTCTTCCAATTTTCTAAATCAATGCTGTTAAAATCTTGTATTGTTTTCTCTCTGCGTAGTTCGTCTTTAGTTTTTTGTTGAGGACTCCCCTTGTTGAGAAAAACTTTTTTGTATTTTCCTTTCAACACTTCGCTGAACTTTTCTTTGTTGATGAGCCACTCAAAATCTGCTTGCCATCCTCGGTTACCTCCACCTAGCAAAAAATCAGTTTGAGCTACGTCGTTAAAAAATTCTTCCCAAAATTGCAAGTCAGGATGCTCTCGCCATCGAGCACGCACATTACTTTTTTTGCGGTCTGAAAGTTTTTCAACCCTCTGCAGGCTCGGCAAAATGCGATGATACAACTCGATGATTTTTTCCTGCGGGCAATGGGAGATTTTTTCGGTATTAATTTTTTCTGAAAGATTTTTTGTTTGTTGCGCGTCAATATCACCGTTAGGTGATATTATTATTTCTTTATCTTTATCTTTATCTCCTCTTATCTTATCTGGGGCGTTACACTGCGTTACATTGCGTTTCACTGCGTTACATCGCGTTACACTAACATTAATTTCTTCATTTTCTGGATAATTTATAGACAAATCTTGCCTTTTTTCTCGATATTTGTTTACTCTTTGACTAGAATTATCTTCGCGGAGAGGTTGGCGCTTCTCCCATCCTGTAAGTATATCTCCATCTAAAACCCTACCTTGCATAGCTCCTAAGACTGCGGTTACATCCTCAATTTCGATATCCAATGCACTAGCAATATCTTCTGCGTTACATTGCGTTTCACCGCGTTTCACTGCGTTACAGGCAGAAGCGAGCAAATGAATGTAGATTGAAATTACAACACTAATAGATTTTTTAGATACTTTTGATATGGTTCGCCATTTTGGATCGTTTGGCATATCGTTCCATAATCTTATCCATTGATTTGCCATTTATATTCCCTCTTATGCTTTGCATTTACCCTACGCATATTTTCTCGATATTATTTTTATTCCAAAATCTAAACTGGTGACAGTTTTCCCCCATGTCGGTATGATGTAATCGTCTAAAATTTTCAACCAACACTCTTTGGGGAAAACTGTCATGGAACTTAATATATCAGCCTATTTTTATAGCCTTTCAATAAACGCTCCTTTACTTTTTCCAAAAAATTCTTTAAAAGCTTCGTAAGTATGTTTTATTAATTTGTCAAAACTAGGTGCTACTATTACTACGTGTGCGCTACCTTTATTTTTGACATCTATTGAAAAAGTAAGTTCCCATAATTTATTTCTCTCAATAATTTTTTGCTTTTCTAAAATTGAAGAAAGCGGATATCGAGATAAAACTTCTTCCACACTAAAATGTTTACAAGCATGTGGATTACTTCTTATAAGGCAACTGGTTTCTAATTTATCTTTAAGAAAATTATTAAACTCTTCTAGTTTTTGTTCAGTAGTTTTCTTAAGAAAAATTTTCATGTGTATGCTCCGACGGTTTTTAAATTTAATTCTTGCTTTTTCCATGACGCTTGCTCAGATATAATTTGAATCGCCGAAAACAAATCATAAAATGAGCAAACATCATGGAAAAAACTAGAAACTCTAAGACTGCCAGAAAATTTCTTTTTCCAGTTTTAAACAACCTTGCAACATTTTTTATAGAAAAATGGATTCTTTCTCTTGCTAGCGCCTCTCTGGTAATTAGTTTTTATATTTCTTTTTTCCATTATTCCTTGCACCATTGGCTAAATTATCTCTTATTTACATTACAAGGGGGTGTTATCTTTATATTTTCGTGCTATGCATATAAAGCGCAAAATAAACTTAGTCGTTATGCAATAAACTTTCCTAATGGTAAACTCGAAAATATCAAAGCAAAGTATGGCCTTTTATGGAATATAAAAACATTGGATACTTTTTGTCCTTCTAAAAACTGTCATGGGATCATTATTACTACCATTTATCAATTCCCAAATGAGCCAACTTATCAAGTTCATTGTAGAAAGTGTCGAAAAGATATTCTTCTATATGAATTAGATAATTATGATCTTTTTACTTCCACTTCCTCCAATACTCCTCAAAAAATAAGTTATGAATCAGCTTTACAAAACATGAAACAAATTTTCAATCACTCCTCCGGATAAATGTCTGGGCGCAGCTCGTGGCGGGTTGGCGCACCTGGTAAATGTCTTAATCCTTTCTCGATTACTAACACATATTCAGCTGGAATTATTCCGCCATCTCTATTTAACCATTGCCAAATATGAACTTGTGTTATTTTTGGATTAACCTCTTTACAAATTCTAGCTAAAGCAGTTTGACCACCAGCTAATTTAATGCACAGTTCTAAAATCTCTTTTGGAGTTTTACAGCTTATATTCTTATATATCATGCCATAAATAATATAACAATAGTTATTTAATTGCAATTATATTTATAACTATATGCATTAGATTATTTATAACAAAAGTTGTAAGCTATGCACCTATGAGTTTTAAAGAACGACTTAAAAAAGCTAGACAAGCTAAAAACCTTACACAGGCGCAACTTGCGGATTTGTGCGGGCTTACTCAACCAGCAATAACTCGTTTAGAAAGTGGCGCTGTAAAAGCAACCACATATATTACAAAGCTAGCTGAAGTATTAGACGTAAGCGCTAAATGGCTTGAAGAAGGAGAAGAAGGCGATGACAAGCTAAATTTTTTAAAGAAACAAAAAGATCAAAATCATGATTATGATTTAATAATGGCGAGGATTGCCCCACATAAAATCCCACTTCTGGAATGGTCGGATTTCGATATATATAAAACAACTCCCGCCACTTTATTAAGTATAGATGATATATTAAGTATTGTTAGGGAGAAATCACGGATGTTCACCGTTTATTTAGATGAAAAAGAAGTTAGTTCACGCTTGGCTGCGTTGGTTATTAATAATTTAGACGCTATGAAGCCAATTACTTTCCATGAATGGGCGTTGATGAATGGAAACATTGTTATTATAGACTTCAATCTAAAACCTCTTCCTGGAGATATTGTATTAGCAAAAGTCAATAACTCTGTTACGGTGCGCCTTTTTGAGATGGATGCTGATAAGCAAGTATTAAAACCACTTAATACCCAATACCCTATTATCACCGAGAATTTTGAAGTGTTAGGTACCATTATTCAAGTCATAAGAAAAAGGGATGAAAAATAATGACGGACGAAGAAAAGAAAAATATTCAAACATTAAAAGGCCGCATCGAAAATAAAGAACCCTTAATTTGCTATGAATTCGACCTGCCTTTACGGCTTTCTAAGGACGAAGCAGGAGGGCTTGTGATTGATTGCCCTTGTATGCATTTGATGGGACAGACTGAGGCTGGGATAGTGAGGGTGCGTTTAACGCCCTTTGCAGCACATAAACTGAAGGAAGCTCTGGATGAGATTGAAAATACAAAGGATGAGCAAACTTTAAAAGTTTCATCCCCAACTTTTCACTAATGCGTTTAATAATACTATTTTGTAACATTATAAAATCCTTAAATTACTGGCAGTATATCACTAATTTTAATAATAAAACTGAAAATTTTGAACTATTAGTCAAATCATAAAAAAGGGGAATGCAAATATGGCACTTTTATTTTTATGGATAATAAGTTTCTTTATATATTTTTTGCCAACTTTCTTAGCAAAAGGCAGAAAAGGAGTCGCAATCTTTGTGTTGAATCTTTTATTAGGATGGACTTTAATAGGATGGATATTCGCATTAGTTTGGGCGTTCACAACAGAACACGAAAAAAAATGTCATAATTGTGCAGAGTATATTTTGACGACCACTAAAATTTGCAGATATTGCAATACACAATTACAAAGTTAATAACCTTGAAACCCAAATCATCCCCAACCTGTGGTCAGTCGCAAATGACTTTCCGGAGTTTATGCGGAGCTAACACATGAAGTCATATACTTTCAATTTAGATGGTTTTAAAAAGTTTATAGATGAAAAAAAGGAAGTGATAATTATAATTTCTTTAGGAATAGCATTATTCGGAGGAGGATTAATTATTTTCCTTATAGGAAATTTTTTTTACCATACTCCAGCGACGATTTCCTCTGTAGTATCATCAGAAACCCTGGCTGCATCGTCTGCCGCATCAAATAACTCCATAGACTCCCTATCTTCAATTTTTTACTTTATTCTTGGAATAAGCGTCATTACTTTTCAATGGTTGGCAAAACTCCCTTGGGATATTATTATTTTTATTGGGTCTATTTGTCTTTTGTATCATTTATTTTTTGGAGTTAAATTCAAGGAAATTATAAATAATCAAGGAGAATTAGAAAGTCAAATATCGGATTTAAAAG
>JBGSLN010000172.1:0-3278 GCA_041740675.1 Gammaproteobacteria bacterium
ATTGCCATGGGTTTTGATGCTTTAAGTATGAGTTCTGTAATATTGCCAAGAATTAAATGGGTCATTCGTAGTATATCCATGAAACAAGCAAAAGAAGTTTTAGAGAAAGTCTTGCCACATGAAAATCCAGCTAAAACACGATTTTATCTCGAACAATTATTAGAAGAAGCGGGATTAGGTGGTTTAATTCGTGCTGGAAAATAAATACTCTTCCCGTTTGAATTTTAGGGGTTGTTGCAACATGCACACAGGTCGGTCATTTATTATTTACCAACTCCCTCGCTGTGTTCTATTTTGCACCTAGCCTAAAAATCAATCGCTATGAGTATAAAATATAAATAAGAGGAGAATGACTTGATACCTTATCCACACTTTAATCCTATCGCATTTCAAATGGGTCCGCTCAAAGTGCATTGGTATGGCATTATGTATGTTGTTGGTTTTTTAGCTGTCTGGGGTTTGGGTACTTACCGTGCAAAAAAACCACATAGCCCATTTACTCCCGAACAAGTTCTGGATATGTTATTTTTTGGTGCGTTAGGAGTCATCATTGGTGGACGTACTGGATACATGTTGTTTTATGACCTGCCGAATTTTTTACATAATCCATTATTAATTTTTCAAGTGTGGGATGGAGGCATGTCATTCCATGGAGGATTAATTGGTGTGATCATTGGCTTGTGGGTCTATAGTCACAAAATCAAAGTACCATTAATCGTGGCAACTGATTTTATTGCTCCATTTGTGCCGATTGGGTTAGGTGCAGGACGTATTGGTAATTTTATCAATGGTGAACTTTGGGGTCGAGTCACTGATGTGCCTTGGGCTATGGTATTTCCAACAGGAGGGCCTTTACCGCGGCATCCTTCACAATTATATGAATTTACATTAGAAGGTATAATTTTGTTTATTATTCTTTGGCTTTTTTCTAAAAAAGAAAAACCAATGATGGCAGTCTCAGCCTTATTTTTATTATGTTATGGCTGTTTCCGATTTTTCGCTGAATTTTTTCGTGAACCAGATCCACAACTGGGATTTATAGCATTTGGTTGGATGACACAGGGTCAGCTATTATCAATTCCAATGATTATTTTAAGCATTATTTTATTAATGGTTGCTTATAAAAAACGAAAGTTTTATAAAAATAATTTTAAAAAGAGTGAAATATTATCTAATTAAAATAATTTGATTATTAATTTAAACTTCGAGATGATAATATTATGCCGTACAAATTTGATGGCTTAATCGACTTGAATAATCTGAGAGAATTATATTCATGCGACAATATTTAGATTTATTAAAATTGGTATTAGAAACGGGCACTCAAAAATCTGATCGAACAGGGATTGGTACCATTAGCAGTTTTGGTCATCAAATTCGCTTTGATTTAGCCAAAGGATTTCCATTAGTGACCACGAAAAAACTGCATTTACGCAGCATAATTCACGAATTATTATGGTTCTTACAAGGCAAAACTAACATCAAATATTTGCATGAAAATAATGTGACAATTTGGGATGAGTGGGCTGATGAACATGGTGATTTAGGTCCGGTATATGGCAAACAATGGCGTGCTTGGGAAACTCAGGACGGTAAAGTAATTGATCAAATCAGCTGGGTGATCAATGAAATTCAAACTAATCCCGATTCACGACGCTTAATTGTTAGCGCTTGGAATGTAGGCGAGTTGGCAAAAATGCGGTTGATGCCTTGCCATTTATTATTTCAATTTTTTGTCGCCAATAATAAATTATCATGCAAATTAATACAGCGCTCTGCCGATCTGTTTTTAGGTGTTCCTTTTAATATTGCCTCTTATTCTTTATTAACACACATGGTTGCCGAACAATGTAATTTGTCAGTGGGTGAATTTATTTGGAGCGGTGGTGATTGCCACATTTATTTAAATCATTTAGATCAAGTAAAAGAACAACTTTCTCGAACTCCTTTCCCATTGCCAAAGTTAATTATTCAACGTAAAACTAACTCAATTTTTGATTATCGATTTGAAGATTTCGAATTTGCTAATTATCAATGTCATCCAGCTATTAAAGCTACAGTTGCAGTGTAGTCTTGCTGGAATAGTCAAAAAGTAATTTTTACATAAACTTAATTAAGGCTAAAATTACAGAGTTTTTGTGCTTTTCGAACAGCAGGCTGATAATATTTCATATGTGAATCTTTGCCGCTACGAAATAAAAAACGACCATAACGGCCAGCAGCTTTTAATAAACGTTGTATCGCGCAGAGTTGTAAATCTGCCCGAAATTTTTCAAAAGGCACCATCTGTTTAAAATTCATTTCCCAACAAAGAGTAATTAAGTTTTCTTGAAATGTATTTTCTAAATCTAGATAAGGATCATAAATAATTGACGCGTAATCATAAGCATAGGGGCCGTAGCAAAGATCTTGATAGTCAATGATCCAGAATTGATTATTTTCTATCATTATATTTTTTGATTGAAAATCACGGTGAATCAATGTAAGTGGCTGTTGAGAAATTTTATTAGCAAGATCTTGAAAATTGCTATATAAGTCAAGCCGTTCATTTTCAGTTAGAATTCGGTTTTCAGCATACTCGATGCCATACTTTACATATTCATCCAATTCAATGAATAATGCGTCTTTTTCAAAAGTTCGTTGTAATCCAAAAAAATCCTTAGAAATTCTTTCAGGTAGTACTTGAAATTGTTTGAGCCAACCAAAAAAATTTTCGAAAAAATTAATTATTAATTCAGGTTGTTGTCGATACTGATTAACATAGTCTTCAAATAAATAAGTACCATGATCTTGTAATACAATTAATCCAGATGATCTATCGATGGTGTGTACAGAAGAAACCTGGGGCAAATATTTTGCTAATTCGATGGCAGTATTAATAAAAGAATCTGCTGGACAAACTGCAAGCTGATGACCATCAGCAAATGTTTCTATTGAAGCAGTGCCTTCTGTAGGAATAACCACTAAAATAAACGTTTGATCTTTCAGTGTAACCCGTAGAAAACGTTTGTAAGACATGTCACCACACAACACTTCAAATTGAATCTGCTTATTTGGATCGAGCCAGTTCCGCTGTTGTTGAATCGTGTCACTGTGCTGTTTGTAATAATCTAAAATAAATTGGACGGCCAAGGTGTACCTCACTTAGCATTTCGTTAAAACTCATTTACTGCAAAATTCATTAATGTGTTACTGCCTGCTTGAATATTTTGTTTCAAACTGCAAATCTGTGGTAATAATTTTGCGAAATAGAATCGAGCCGTTTTAATTTTTGTTTG
>JBGSLN010000173.1:0-6056 GCA_041740675.1 Gammaproteobacteria bacterium
GAGCATTCCAATGATGCATTCATAACAGAATCCTCTTTTACTGTAGAAATGAAAAACATTTCTTTTGCATATCCAGGTAAGCCAGAGCTATTTCAACAGTTTAATTTATTGATCAAACCGCAAGAAAAAATTGCCATTGTAGGCCCTAGCGGTATAGGAAAATCCACACTTATTAATATGTTAATGGGTTTCTTACAACCACAAGTAGGAGAAATCCTCATTAACCATAGCAATTTAGCAACTATTAATTTAACAGTATGGCAGCAAAAAATTACATTCCTGGGACAAACCCCTCAATTGTTTCATGGCACGATCAAAGAAAATATTCAATTTGCCAAACCAACAGCCACAGATGCTGAAATTATTGCTGCAGCAGAAAAGGCAGGAGTCATGCAATTTGTTGATCAATTTCCTCTAGGTTTAGAAACAAAAATTGTAGAACAAAATTTAGGATTATCGGGTGGGCAGGCCCAAAGAGTGGCTTTAGCCAGAGTATTTTTAGCGGATAGGCCAATTTTAATTTTAGATGAGCCAACAGCTAGCTTAGATGAACAAACAGAACAGCAAATTATTATGTCAATTAAAGATAATTTACATGATAAAACAATTATTCTTATAAGCCATCGACAAGAAACCACAGCAATTGCTGAAAGAATAATTCATTGCGAAAATAGTTTGAATGAGCATAAACTAAATGAATAAACTAAGGTTATTTATTAGGTTTTCAAAAAAGCAATGGCTTTATTTAAGCCTTGGGATTTTATTGTCAACTATTACTATTATTGCCAGTATCGGCTTATTAAGTGTTGCAGGTTATTTAATTTGTGGTGCAGCAATAGCGGGTTTTACAATGACGGCTGCAACCTATAATTATTTACTACCTGCAACAGCCGTACGTTTTTTTGCATTAATCCGCATTATTAGTCGTTATGGCGATCGAGTATTAACTCATGAAGCCACTTTTAGGATATTGAAAGACTTACGTGTTTGGTTTTATAAAATATTAGAACCACTTGCTCCGGGATATCTATTAACACATCGCAGTGGTGATTTGTTAAATCGTATGATCACTGATATTGACGCGTTGGATAAAGTTTACTTGCGATTACTAACTCCATTTTTTTCTTGTTTTATTTTAGTAATCTTAACGGGACTATTTCTTTATTTTTTTAGCACTGATATTAGTCTTTACGTAACTGTATTGCTCTTAATTGCAACGATTATTACACCTTATTTTGCATTCTATCTAGGCAAGATTCCTGGACAAAATGTATTAACAAACCTTGCATTACTCCGTATCAATGTTATTGAATTAAGTAATTATTTAATGGATTTAATACTCTATGGCAAAGTGCAGCAACGAATTGATTGTTTATTAACTCAAAACTTTGCATTACTACAACAACAGCAACGGCAAGCGTTAATTCGCGGCATGATCAATGCTTGGATTAGTATTTTAACAAGCCTAAGCTTATTGGTTGTTTTATTAATTGGGATCCCAATGGTAAACGAACAACAATTAGCAGGGGCTAATTTAGGTTTATTAGTTTTGCTCGTTTTTGCTGTATTTGAAGCAGTTAATGCGCTGCCACAAGCGTGTCAATATATTGGTGAAACAACTTTAGCAGCGAATAGAATTATTGAATTAACTCAGTCTAAACCAGCTGTACAATTTGGCAATGCCAATTTTAACCTAGATGATTATCAGTTTAGTTTTAAAAATATTAGGTTTCAATACCCTGGAAATCCCCGAAAAATTTTTGATAATTTTAGCTTGAATCTTAGTTTTGGCACTCACACCGCAATTATTGGTTCAACAGGTGTTGGTAAATCAACGTTGGCATATTTGGCTACTCGTTGTTTTGATCCCAACGCTGGCGAAATAGTTTTAGGTCAGCGATCTCTAAAATTATTTAGTGAAGATCAATTAAGAGAAAACATATGTTATGTTAGTCAGAACTCGCATTTATTTCATACCAGTATTCGTGAAAATTTATTAATTGCAAAACCTACAGCAGTTGACGATGAATTACTGGCAGCTTTACAAATGGTAAATTTGAAAGAGGAAGTATTGCAATTACCTGATCAATTAAATTCGATCGTGGGAGAATTTGGCAAGCAATTTTCCGGTGGACAAATTCGGCGTCTTGCTTTAGCGCGTGCATTTTTAAAAGCAGCTCCCATTACAATTCTGGATGAACCTCTCGAAGGAGTTGATGCGGCAACAGCAGCAATCATTTGGAAAAATTTAGGAAATTATTTTTCAGGAAAAACTTTGATTGTTATTACACACCAATTGAAACATATACCTGATAGTTTTGAGATGGTTCAACTGTAATAATTTTTAAAAACATTCACCTTATTTTAAATGTTTTCTAGCTAGTTTTTCTTAAAAACCGACAGCAGCATCCATGCCGCTGTCGTTCCTTAGAGCGCAGCTACACTCTTTCGTGTTCACTTCTACTAAAGGATTTCACATGCACCACCCGCACAAGCCAGTTCTTTCTTTAATTCAGTTTCATCGCTGTGTTCATAGGCGATAATCTGTGCAAAATCAATACCAGTCATTTTCTCTACCATTTGATTATAACGTTCTTCAGAAATTGTTTCATAAGGAGCTAATTGATACACATGTTCAAACCGCGGTAAGAAAGATAATCCGCCAACGATATCCCAATTTAGATAAACCCAATTAGCAACATTAATCCACTCATGTTCGCCTACAGAAATTGTGACTGAAGGATTATGTTCAGTAAATTGGCGCTTCACCATTTTCCAATGCTCAAGTTGATCAATGGCTGTTAAATCATCGCGGCATACAGCGCCAGTAGGCGCTTTCACTGGGAATTCCAATACGAACGTTGTTGCTTCCATTTCAGATTGACCAACTTCAGGGTAATAGGGCACACCTTGTTTTTTCAACATCTTAAATAATGCATCACTGGCAGAAATTCTAATGCGGCGAATGTAATAGGGGGCATGTCTTGGATGCATTCCAGATGCGCAATCAACAGTTTGAGAAACAGTACCTGATGGTTTAACACAAGTAATACACGTTGATGCATTTATGTTAAAACGTTTTGCATATTCTTGGTTCATCAAAATTGCATGTTCTTTCAATTTTTGCAATACGTCAGGATGTCTTACTCTTTCACAATCCCATTGCCCGGTGATTGAAACACCTAACAAACGTTCTCGTTCACAGTTCTTTTGCCAATCTTCAGATAAATATTTAAAATTGGTTAAGGTTGATTGATAAGTTCCTACAATGGTTGCTAAGCGAATCTTTCTCAATAAATCTTCTTCTGTATCCTCTGCACGAGCAACAACTTCAGATAAGTTACAGAATTGTTTAGATTGCAAAATAATTTCGCCGCATGGATTTGTGCCTACACTGCCAGTAATATTATCTTGGGTCATTAATCCTCTTTCTTTAAAGACCGCTAAGCGGCGTTTAGGAAGAGTCTTGCTTAAACTACCACGATTAAAAATACCGCGTTCGCCAGAACCGCTTTTCATTAGCGCAAGCCACTCTTCTAAAAACACTTCATTGCTTGGTTTTTCACTATAAACAGCAGAATTATTTGCGATAGATCGTTGTGGTTCAGTGTAATAAAACTGGCCTTTTTTCGCATCGCGCATTGCTTGATCATCTAAATCTGATAATGAAATCATTGCACTGCGACGTACTCCACCAGATACTACTACTTCACCAATTTTACAAATGATGTCATGTACATTGATGTTGGTTAAACGACGACCTTGGCGTGATAAAATTTTATTGCGAGAAAAATCTAGTAAAGAACGCAATGGTTCAGGGCCAGAACTTCGACCACCAAATGTTTTTAACCGCGCACCAGCGGGGCGTAATTTAGAAAAATCAAATTGGATATCTTTGCCGGAATACCAAGTATTTAAACCCAACACAAAAGCATCACACCAACCTTCTTTACTGTCTTCCACTATATGGGTTTTTAACATTTCACCCACTTGCATTTGAATTTGCGGCAATGCTTGTACATTTTGGCTTTCTACTGAAAAACCTACACCTGTGCCGCACATGGAAATATACATAATTTCACCTAAGTCTTCGATCTTGCTAGGTGCTATATACGAACAATTATATCCACACACATGTGTTACTCGTGCTGCTTTTCCAGCAAATTGTAACAAGCGCATTGAGGGCATAATTTCTTGTTTCAAGATAGACATGCGAATTTCAGCATATTCTTGAGGCGACAATTTATCGCCCAAGTTTTCTTTCATGAAAGCTACATAACGATCAACAGTTTCCACCCAAGTTTCACGACGATTTTCTGCATCACTCCAACGCGCATAAGTGCGTAAATAAACAAACTCACTGAGAATATTGCGAAAATAGCTTTTGCTTTCATTGGCAAGCTTGCGCAAATTTTCTGGAACTTGTAATGCTTTTTGGCGGATTTGTGCATGACGTTCACGGTATAAAATATAATTTTTTGCAGTCTGTACATACCCCGACAAAATTAATACCTTTTCAACAGTATCTTGAATGCCTTCAACATTTGGCACGAAATTTTTGTGACGTGTTTTAATATCATGCAATTCATTGACAACTTTTTCAGTTACTCTCTTTGCTTCTTCGGGTGATCCTTCATTAGAGGCATGCATAGCTTTACTAAGCGCATTCATAATGCGATCTTGATGAAATGGCACCATTTGACCATCTCGTTTTCTTACTTGATTAATCACAACAGACATAGCGTTCCCCGATATTTATCATTTTTGTAATATTTTTAAAATTCCACAACATATTGTGGATCTTCTTTTACAAATATTCAAGACTTGACACTTTATTATTTTTAGAAAGAATAAAAAGCCAGTAAAAAATACCCTACATTACCAAAAATTATTACCAAATATTTTTAATTTCAGCTATTGCTTTTAACAATAATTTACTATAACTTCCACAGTTCTTAAGTTGTTCAAATGTGCCCACAAATTGATTTGTGTGAGGGTTGTACGCATCACGCTTCACGAAGAACGTTGTACTCGCTTTTTACTCTTTGAATCCCTAAAAAAATTTATTTTTAATAATGTATGGACTGCAAATTTCATGCAACTCGGATGCTGTAATAATCGGAGTTAAGGTAGTATGTTTAATAATGATAATGATAGGGTTTGGTCTCCAGAAAGTTATTCGTCAACGTATACCAACGTGACACGACTAAACGTTCCTACGAAGAATAGTCTTTTACCAAAAAGTAAATTGCTAATGCCACATAAGCTTCCTGCTGAAACTGAAGTTACTGGCATAGCAATAAAATCAAAAAAAAGTTGTATCATTGAAGGCAATTATCATAAATATCCCCGAGAAAATAAATTATCTAATTTAATTAAAGAATTTTTTGCATTACGTCTTGCTAAAGAAATAGCGTTATTATTAGAGAACAATGCCATTTATATTCCCATGGTAGCAGTGCATCTTGATGAAAACAAAGAAGCATATTTGCAAATCACAATGATAAAGGGATATCAATCTCTTAAAGAATTGAAGAATTCAAAAAAAGAATTGGAAGATGAATACAATGATGCGCTATTACAATGTTTAATCATCGATATTATAGTTGGTAACAGTGATGGCCATTCCGGAAATATCGGTAAAGACATGTCTAATACTGTATGTCACTTTGATTTTGATTTAACATTTCTACTTAACGGCGAATCAATCGCCAAAGATATAAAAAAAATTGCAAGGACCTGCAAAGATGGTTTTCCGCAACGGGATTTGCTTCCTGCAAGCTGTGCAACATTACAAAATCAATTGAAAAAGTTAACTGAAATAGCAGACATACAAAAAACATTAATTGATTATTTAGATGAAGCTGCAAAAGAATTAAAAGACACAGTAGGAGACGAAAATATACTAACAATTAACAAGGACTTGGAAGAAGCGAAAACTGCTATCTTAAAGCAATTTGAAAAAATTAACGCAATGATCAATTTAAAGGAAGAATTAGCGATGGAACAATTGACACCATTACGGCCTTCTAAACCAGCTGCTAAATCTCAATACC
>JBGSLN010000174.1:0-5756 GCA_041740675.1 Gammaproteobacteria bacterium
TCGATAACATCACCCCTCACTCGAAAGGTTCCACGGCGAAAATCTTGTTCATTGCGAGAATATTGCAACTCTGCTAAACGACGTAATACATTGCGTTGATCAATTAAATCACCACGATCTAAATGCATCACCATGCCTAGATAAGACTGCGGATCACCTAACCCATAAATCGCCGATACCGTGGCAACAATAATTACATCTTTGCGCTCCATCAATGCTTTGGTTGCTGATAAACGCATTTGTTCAATATGTTCATTAATGGCAGAATCTTTTTCAATAAATGTATCAGATGCAGGAACATATGCTTCTGGTTGATAGTAATCATAGTACGATACAAAATATTCAACTGAGTTTTTTGGAAAAAATCCTTTCATTTCCCCATATAATTGCGCCGCCAAAGTTTTATTATGGGCCATAATCATCGTAGGCTTTTGGCATGCTTCAATCACATGCGCCATCGTAAATGTTTTACCTGAACCAGTTACCCCTAATAAGGTTTGATGCACTAAACCATTTTTAACCCCATCAACTAATGACTGTATAGCTGCCGGTTGATCACCGGCGGGTTTGAAATTTGAATAGAGTTCAAAGGGGCGAGTCATGGTTATTTTGCTGTGAGATTTCATTATCTAAATTTAGCACAATGGCATAAAATTAGCAATTTCAAACTTCCTCACTTGACGTCATAAAGTATGCGTCATAAAATATGACGCATACTTTATGACAGATAGTTATTAACGAGAATTTTATGGACTACTTTCCTTTATCCTTGGCTGCTGGCAATGCTTTTTGCAATCGAGAAAATGAGCAAAAAAATTTAAAATATAATATCTTAGAATCAAGACCCACACTGATTGCCGCGCCACGTCGATATGGTAAAACCAGCTTAGCATTACAGACTATTATACGTACTAGGCTTCCTTATGCACAATTTGATTTTTTATCTGCGATTAATGAAAGTGATATTGAGAAAATTTTACTTAAAGGAGTTGGTCTGTTATTAGGTCGCATTGAAAAAGGGCCTAGAAAAATTTTAAAAATTGCAACTGAGTTATTTTCAGGTTTAAGTATTAAGTTAAATTTAGATAAACTGGGTGTATCTTTAGAGATTAATAAAAAGTCTATTGATCCTGCCAATAATATTCTTAATATTTTAGAAAGAGTAGAAAAGCTTTCTGAAAAATATAATAAAAAAATAGTATTGTTATTTGATGAGTTTCAGCGAATTTATCAGATTTCAGAGAGCCAAGCCATTGAAAGCGTTATCCGCCAAGTAGCACAATCATCAAAAACTTTAGCGTTTATCTTTTCTGGTAGCAATCGACATTTATTGCATCAAATGTTTAATGATAGAAATCGACCTTTTTATAAATTATGTGATCGTATTAGCTTAGAAAGAATTAATGAACAAGAATATATCGATTATATAAACAGTGCTGCTAGTAAAACCCAAGGAATAAAAATTAACGACGATGCGATTAAGCAAATTTTTCATTATACAGAACGTCATCCATATTATATCAATTTAATTTGTTCACGTTTATGGAAATTAAATAAAATTACTAAAGCAACCATCGATACAGTTTGGAATGCGTATATCTGTGAAGAACGTTCCCAAGTGGCAAATGAGCTTGATTCGCTTACAAATTCACAGAGAAAATTATTAGTTACTTTAGCTCGATGTGGTGGAACAAATGCTCCTCGAAGCAAAGAATTTGCAGTATTATCAGAAATGCCAGGCGCCACAATAGCACAAGGGTTAAAGGTTTTAGAACAAAGAGATTATATTTATAAAGATATCAATAATTTTTATCGAGTACTCGATCCTTTGATTAATGCTGTTTTATCAGAAATTTAACCTGTATAATTCAATAAAAAATTATGCTGCGAGAACCAATATGACCATCGAAATATCTAAACGTCTATTGTCTGTTAAACCATCAGCAACTTTAGCAATTTCTGCTAAAGCTGCGGAGTTAAAAACTCAAGGCAAAGACATTATTAGCTTGAGCGTGGGTGAACCTGATTTTGATACTCCCGAACATATCAAAGCTGCTGCGATTGAAGCTATCAATGCTGGTTTTACTAAATATACTGCTGTTGCTGGAACACCTGGCTTACGTAAAGCAATCGCTGAAAAATTAAAATGTGAAAATCAGCTTGAATATGATTATAAACAAGTATTGGTTTCTTCAGGAGCAAAGCAATGTTTATTTAATTTAATGCAAGCAGTATTAAATCCAGGTGATGAAGTGATCATCCCTGCGCCTTATTGGGTTTCATATCCTGACATGGCCTATGTTGCTGAAGCTGTGCCAGTATTTATCAATACCACTTTAGAGCAACATTATAAAATCACTGCTGCACAATTGGAAAAAGCGATTACACCTAAAACTCGTTTATTAATTATTAATAGTCCTTCGAATCCTTCTGGAATGAGTTACACTAAACAAGAGCTTATTGAATTAAGCAAAGTTTTATTAAAACATCCAAAAGTTATTATTGCGACTGATGATATGTATGAACACATTCTATGGGCAGCTGAACCATTCGCAAATATTCTCAATGTGTGCCCAGAACTATATGAACGTACGCTGGTAGTCAATGGTGTTTCAAAAGCATATTCAATGACAGGCTGGCGTATTGGTTATGCAGCCGGCCCTTTAAAATTAATCAAAGCAATGGAGGATGTGCAATCTCACAGCACATCTAATCCCTGCTCAATTTCACAAAAAGCTGCTGAAGCTGCACTGCGTTCGGATCAATCTTGCGTTAGAAAAATGAATGCTGCTTTCAAAAAACGACATGATTTAGCTGTAGAATTATTAAATTCTATTCCTGGTTTTGAATGTCCAAAAACTGACGGTACTTTTTATTTATTTCCTCGTATACAAAAACTTATTGATAAAATGTCTGCTATTAATGATGACATTGCTTTAGCAGATTACTTTCTCACAGAAGCAGGAGTAGCCGTTGTGCCTGGAACTGCATTTGGTCTACCAGGATATATGCGATTTTCAATTGCGTTGTCGGTTGAGGATTTTGCTAGAGCGGTCGAAAAAATCAAAATGAGTCTTGAACATATTAAGTTTTGAATTTCATAACAATAGCATAGCCTGAAAAGTGAAAGCGAGTCCAGGGATAATCTCATTTCCCGGAACTCGCTGCGCTCCTGCGGCTACACAGGTTTAATTAGCATCTGTATTAACAGACTCATCTAAACTTTCTGCGGCAGTTTCATTCAATACAGAAGGTTTCATGCTTAGCTTGATTTTTCCTTGACGATCAATTTCAAGCACTTTCACTCTGATTTCTTGACCTTCTTTCAAATAATCCCCTACGTTTTGCACACGTTCTTCAGCAATTTGTGATACATGAACTAAACCATCTTTACCAGGCAGTACTGTAACAAACGCACCAAAATCCATGAGTTTAGCCACTTTACCAGTGTAAATTTTGCCAACTTCAACTTCCGCAGTAATGCTTTCTATTTTCTTACGGGCTGCTTCACCTTGTGATTGATCGACAGCCGCAATGCTAACTACACCCTCATCTGAAATATCGATGGTTGCACCCGTTTCTTCAATAATAGCACGGATGACTGAACCGCCTTTACCAATCACATCACGGATTTTATCTTTAGGAATTTGAATATTAGTGATGCGTGGTGCAAAGTTAGAAACATCTTCTTTATGCGTAGAAATTACCTTAGCCATTTCGCCTAAAATATGCAAACGCCCTGCCCGTGCTTGTTCCAAAGCAACTTCCATAATTTCTCGGGTAATACCATCAATTTTGATGTCCATTTGCAATGCAGTAACGCCGTCTTTTGTTCCTGCCACTTTAAAATCCATATCGCCTAAATGATCTTCATCACCTAAGATATCTGTCAAGACAGCAAATTTGTCGCCTTCTTTAATTAAACCCATTGCAATACCAGCCACTGGTGCTTTAATAGGTACTCCTGCATCCATCAATGCTAAGCTAGAACCACAAACTGATGCCATTGAACTAGAACCATTAGATTCGGTGATTTCAGAAACAACACGTAATACATAAGGAAACTGTTCAAAAGTAGGTAATACAGGTTGAATGCCACGTTTTGCTAAACGGCCATGTCCAACTTCACGACGCTTTGGACTACCCAATTGTCCCATTTCACCCACACAAAATGGAGGAAAATTATAATGGAACATAAAGTAATCTTTGCTTTCACCATGCAAGCTATCTAACATTTGTGCATCGGTTTTTGTTCCCAAAGTGGCTGCAACTATTGCTTGTGTTTCGCCGCGAGTAAACAATGCTGAACCATGCACTCGTGGTAATAATCCAGTTCTAATGCTAATAGGTCTTACTTTGTCACGTGCTCGACCATCAATTCGTTCTTCGCCTGCCAAAATTTTTCCGCGTACAATATCTTTTTCAAGTTTAGAAAATACTGTTTTAACATCATCCGCAGTTGGACTATCTTCAGTTTCAGTCACAAAGTTTGTAACCATTTGAGTACGCAACTCATCGAGCCGTTCATAGCGTTTTAACTTCTCGCGAATTAAATACGCATCACGTAAAGGCATTTCTAACTTTTGTTTAATAGTTTGTGTTAATGTTTGATTAACAGTAACTGCTTGCCATTTCATCTCAGGTTTGTCTAGCTCTGCTTTCATTTCTTTAATAGTTTTGATCACTATTTGCATCTGTTCATGACCAAACAATACTGCACCTAACATCACATCTTCATGTAATTCTTTTGCTTCTGACTCCACCATTAACACAGCTGATTCTGTTCCAGCTACAACTAAATCTAATTTTGAATCTGCAAGTTCAGTTAAGGTAGGATTTAATAAGTAAACTCCATCTTTATAACCAATGCGAGCAGCACCAATAGGTCCTTTGAATGGTGTGCCAGATAATGCTAATGCTGCAGATGCACCAATCAATGCAGCAATATCAGCGGGTGCTTTTGGATCATGCGACAATACAGTAGCAATCACTTGCATTTCATGGGTAAATTCGTCTGGGAACAATGGACGTACTGGTCTATCAATCAATCGAGAAATCAAAGTTTCATTATCTGAAGGACGGCCTTCTCGTTTTAAAAATCCACCAGGAATACGCCCTGCCGCATAGTATTTTTCTTGATAATTCACCGTCAATGGAAAAAAGTCTCGTAATTGTTTTAATTTCTTTTCTACTACAACTGTTACTAAAACCACAGTGTCATCCATATTAACCATAACTGCTGCATCCGCTTGCCGCGCAATTAAGCCAGTTTCTAAAGTTACATTATGCTCACCATATTTAAATTGTTTTTTAATAATCACGTATTTAATCCTCATCTTCTAAAAAGGTATTGTATCCTCTTCACGCTTGAATTTTAGGCGTTGTTGCAACACTCACAACTATGCGTGTTGCGACTAGACTATTATCAATCGCTTTGAGTCTATCAGCTGATTTAAAGGAGTTTGAATGAAAAAAGGGAATTGAGATGTAATCAGCATTCCCTTTTTTGAAAGCCAGTCTGTAAGTGTTATCTTTATCAAAATACTTCGTTACTAATATCTCGAAATTGCTCATTTATTAGCTATAAACTCCGCTTTTCTCGCGAATTGTACCTTGTTTTTGAATAAAAATTTGAATTTGTAAACAAGTTCTAAGATATGCACTATCGTTTACCGACGAATATTTAAACGCTCAATTAAAGCTTTATAGCGTTCAGCATCGATGCGCTTTAGGTAATCAAGCAATTTTCGACGTTG
>JBGSLN010000175.1:0-5730 GCA_041740675.1 Gammaproteobacteria bacterium
TTTTTTTGTTTAATAATAAATTCTAATAATGGCCAAATTTGCTGTGGAAATAATCCATTCACTTGTGGTGCACTGACTCCTGGCGCAACAGCTACAGACATTACATCTAAACAAAAAGTAAGATAAATTCCTTCTGATTTATCTAGAAACTCTGCAATTTTATTTTGCTGCTGTTCCAGAGAAGACTGAAATATCTCAGCAGCAGTTAAATACTTAACACCTAGTTTTTCAGCCGTATTAAATAAAGACATAGTATTCGTAGCTGTTTGAATTCCTAAAACAAAATAATTAAATGCCAGATCATTTTGTTGAGCTTGCTGAGCTATTTGTAAAAAAGGGGTACCTGAAGAACCTTTATTATCAACAGATAATTCTCTTAAATCGAAATGCGCATCAAAATTGATGATATGCAAATTTTGTTTATGATAAAATTTTCTGATCCCTTGAAAATGTCCCCAAGCAGTTTCATGCCCACCTCCTAACACAATAGGGAACAAATTTTGTTTAAGCAAAAATTCAACAGCATTTGCTAAACTTTGTTGTGCACTTTCTAAATTATCAGCATCACAAATGACATCGCCACAATCATAAATTTGTATATTCGGGAAACTCCAAGCTAATTTTGCTAACTGTGATCGAATCAGCTCTGGTCCTTGTCTTGCACCAATGCGTCCTTGATTACGCGCAACACCGGCATCACAACCAAAACCTATGAGTGCAATTGATTTTTTTTCTTCACAAGTTATTAAATATTGCGTAAAATTTTCGATATTTACAAGTTTAACAACTTGATAAAAATATTCTTCGGCTAAAGTTGTGTTCCGTCCTTGCCAGATGTCTTTTTTTGGAGGAAGATAGTTATTTATTTTCATTATTAGTTTGCTTTTTAATATGAATTTAAATTGAGTATGCAATGTTATTTGACTTTCTGCAATAACTAACTTTTTTAATATTGACTCGTCACATTGAGGGATTAAAATAATATGCAAAAAACAGCATTGATTACCGGTGGTGGTTCTGGCCTAGGTCAAGCATTAGCCTGGGAATTTGCAAAAAGAGATTTTCAAGTCGTTATTGTTGGTCGACACGAATCAACACTCAACCAAACAAAAGCTCGATTTCCTAACATGATTCATTTCATAAAAGCTGATATCGCAAATCAATTAGAGCACAAATTAATTGTTGAGCGACTTGCTCATCTAAAAAAACTTGACTACTTGATCCAAAATGCAGGAACTGTAGAACCCATTTGTCCAATAAAAGAAATGTCTCTTGAAAAATTTAATCATACAATGTCGACCAATTTTTTAGGACCGTTATTTTTAACAAAACAATTATTACCCCACCTCATTGGTGCAAGAATATTGCATATCTCTACTTTATTAGCTCATCAAGCAATGCGACATTTTGGCGGCTATTGTATTAGTAAAGCAGCATTATACATGAGCAAAGACATATTAAATGCTGAGTTAAATGATGAAAATATTTTGTTTGGTAGTGTCATGCCTGGCATGATAGATACTGCAATGCAATCGACCTTACGTGACCCGGAGCAAACGAATTTTCCAGAACAGAAATATTTTATTCATTCTCAAACTCAAAATCGATTAGTGAAACCTGAGGTTAGTGCGAAATTTTTGAGTTATATTTTATTACAAAGCTCAGATGCAGAGTTTATTCAAGGAGAATGGGATATTTATGAAACAAAACATCACCAATATTGGCTAGAAGATGAGGAATTACCACTGCCACTTTAAAAAAATAATATATGAGAAAAAACAAGAATTTTGGAGAAAAGTACAGTGAATGTTGATTTAATACTAAGAAACGTCAATCTAGTAACTTTGGCAGACGCTGAATTAGGTATTAAACGAAATGCTACGATTGCATTTAAAGACGGGCTTATTGCTGCGATAAACAATTCTGCTGTCAAAGCAACTAAAGAATATGATGCGAAACAACAATGGTTATTTCCTTGCTTTATCGATTGCCATACCCATATAGTCTATGGCGGTAATCGTGCTAATGAATTTTCGCTTCGTTTACAAGGCAAAACCTATGCCGAAATTGCCAAAGCTGGTGGCGGTATTAAATCTACAGTAAGAGCAACTCGGGAATCGTCATTTTCTGAATTACTAATCTCTGCACAAAACCGGCTAGAAATGTTATTCAACGAAGGTGTAGGGGTTTGTGAAATCAAATCAGGTTATGGCTTAAATCTTGAAACAGAAATTAAAATGTTAGCTGTTGCTCAAGAGTTAGAAAAGAAATTACCGATTAAAATTATAAAAACATTTTTAGGTGCGCATGCCTTGCCCTTAGAATTTGTTAACGCTGATGTTTATATTGATTATTTAATCGAAATTGTTTTACCAGAATTAGTGAAACAAAATTTAGTTGATTTTGTTGATGGGTTTTGTGAAACCATCGCTTTTACCCCAACACAACTAGAAAAACTTTTTCAGGCTGCTAATCAATATAATCTTCCTATAAAACTACATGCTGAGCAATTAACAAATTTTGGAGGAACACAGTTAGCAGCTAAATATCGAGCCGTTTCAGTTGAACATTTAGAATATGCCAGTGAAGTTGATATTATAGCCATGGCCCATGCAAATTCAGTTGCTGTTATTTTACCAGGTGCATTTTATTATTTAAATGAAATTAAAAAACCACCTATCGATCTATTTCGCAAATATCATCTGCCAATTGCAATTGCAACTGATTGTAATCCTGGCTCTTCCCCAGTAACATCTATACTACTCATGTTAAATATGGCAGCTGTATTATTTAATTTGACACCAACAGAAGCTTTACGAGGCGCAACAATTAATGCTGCGAAAGCTCTTAAATTAGAAAATTTTTATGGTAGTCTGGCAGTTGGGAAATATGCGAATTGTTGTTTATGGGACATTGCTGACCCTATCGATTTAGTTTATCACATAGGTTATAAACCTAAACTTACCCGTATTATCAATGGAGATATTTTTCATGGAAAATGATCGTTTTGATCCTTCTCGAAAAATCAAAGCCCCTACAGGGGCCACATTACATGCAAAATCTTGGCAAACCGAAGCGCCATTACGTATGTTAATGAATAACTTAGATGCAGATGTAGCCGAAGTTCCGAGTGAATTAATTGTCTACGGTGGGATTGGTCGCGCCGCAAGAAACTGGGCTTGTTATGATAAAATTGTAGAAGTTTTAAAACGATTAAATACCGATGAAACTTTATTAATTCAATCAGGAAAACCTGTTGGTATATTTAAAACTCATGCAGATGCACCACGGGTTTTAATTGCTAATTCAAATCTGGTGCCACATTGGGCTAATTGGGAACATTTTAATGACCTCGACAAAAAAGGGTTAATGATGTATGGGCAGATGACTGCTGGATCTTGGATTTACATTGGTTCACAGGGCATTGTGCAAGGCACCTATGAAACATTTAACTCAATGGCATCGACTCATTATAAAGGTGATTTAAGCGGTAAATGGATTTTAACTGCCGGCCTGGGTGGGATGGGTGGTGCACAACCATTAGCAGCAACGATGGCAAATGCTTCGATGTTAGCGGTTGAATGTGATCCTGCACGAATTAAAAAGCGTTTAATAACAAGTTATTTGCACACTAGCACAACTGATTTAGATGAAGCCTTAGAATTAATTGCATCTGCTTGCGCAAAGAAAAAAGCTATCTCAGTTGGATTGCTAGGGAATGCTGCAGATGTTTATGTTGAACTTTATAAACGTGGTGTCAAACCTGACGCAGTCACCGATCAAACCAGTGCACATGATCCTTTGAATGGTTATTTGCCGCAAGGTTGGTCATTAGAATTTGCTGCTGAAATGCGAAAAAAGGATCCCGCGAAAGTAGTCATGGCAGCCAAAGCTTCGATGGCTATTCAAGTTAATGCAATGTTGGAATTTCATCAACAAGGCATCCCAGTTTTTGATTATGGCAATAATATTCGACAAATGGCTTTTGAAACGGGTGTAACCAATGCTTTTGATTTTCCAGGATTTGTCCCAGCCTACATTCGCCCATTATTTTGCAAAGGAATTGGACCCTTTCGTTGGGTTGCATTGTCAGGTGATCCTGAAGATATTTATAAAACCGATGCAAAAGTTAAAGAATTATTGCCACAACATAAGCAATTACATAATTGGTTAGATAAAGCAAAAACACACATTAAATTTCAAGGTTTACCAGCACGGATTTGCTGGATCGGTGCAGGAGAACGACATCATGTAGGTTTAGCATTTAATAACATGGTTAAACAAGGGGAATTAAAAGCACCTATAGTGATTGGTCGTGATCATTTGGATTCTGGATCAGTGGCGAGTCCTAATCGGGAAACTGAAACTATGTTAGATGGTTCTGATGCAGTTTCTGATTGGCCATTATTAAATGCGCTATTAAATTGTGCAAGCGGTGCAACTTGGGTTAGTTTACATCATGGCGGTGGTGTTGGAATGGGCTTTTCTCAACATGCAGGATTTGTGATTGTTTGTGACGGTACTGATGCTGCAGCAAAACGTATAGAACGCGTTTTAACTAACGATCCTGCTACTGGCGTTATGCGGCATGCAGATGCTGGATATGAAATTGCAATTAAATGTGCTAGAGAACAAAAATTAGATTTGCCAATGCTTAAAAATTAAAAGCTCGGAATTTTAACCGCGAAGGGTATACGAAATAATGCTTCATTTATTTTTATTAGGTTTAATTTTAGGTTGGGGTGCTGCGATTCCGATCGGGCCGATTAACTTAGAACTTACTCGACGTAATTTACAGTTTGGCACCCCTATAGGAATTTTTTTTGGTCTAGGTGCTTGCTCTGCTGATTTAACTTATCTTGTCTTGCTGTGTACGGGTACATTGATTTTATTACAACATGCTTTGTTATTAAAAATCATTGGTATATTAGGCTCATGTATACTTATTTGGTTTGGTATTAGTGCTTTAAAACTAAAGACGATTTCAATCACTAATAATCAAGTTAGCACGTCTTATTTTAAGAATCTGATTGAAGCATATTTGCTAACCTTACTAAATCCTTTTACTATTTTATTTTGGGCTTCTGTTAGCTCACAGCTTTCTATTGCGGCTGAAGGTGAATCATTTGCCACCCTTACTGCTGGATTAGGTGTGATTGTTGGTACTGTAAGTTGGATATTATTTTTAAATATTTTATTGCATGTTACTCGACATAAACTCAGTGAAACTGTGATGCATCGGTTGAATATTGTTGGGGGTGTGATTTTATTATTGTTTGCAACTTTTAGCATTATTAAATTGTTCTTCATTTAAAGGTAAGCTATGAGAAAACTATTAATTGACAACAAAACCAATTTATCCTTAGAGCAACTACGACAAATATTTTTTGATAAAGTAAAGCTTGAATTGTCAGCGAAAGCTACATCTGCCATTGAAGAAAGTGCTAACTTTATTGCAAAGATTATTGAAACTGACGCAGTAATTTATGGCGTCAATACTGGTTTTGGTAAACTCGCAAAAGTTTCTATCTCTGCTGATAAGTTACTGCAGTTACAAAAAAATATTGTTTTATCGCACGCCGTTGGTACCGGGCCGTTATTAAAAAATAAAACTGTTAAACTTATTCTGGCTCTAAAGATCAATAGCCTTGCTCGAGGATTTTCTGGAATTCGTTTAGAAACGATCGGTCATTTAGTTAAGTTTTTTAATCATGAATATTTTCCTTGTGT
>JBGSLN010000176.1:0-4944 GCA_041740675.1 Gammaproteobacteria bacterium
ATGGTACTGCAAAATTATTCGGAAAACGTGTTAGTTTATTCTTCTATTTATTTAAACGTCCTATAGTGTATCTGCAAAGCAAATTGGGAATTTAACCCATGGCTGAATTGAAACTGCCAAAGCTAAGACAAGATTTGCAATTAAAACAAATGGAACATGACGAAGATGGCTTTCCAACCTGGGTTATTTATGATGACGCGTCACATAGATATTTTAAAATTGGTTGGCTAGAATTTGAGATTTTAGCACGTTGGCATTTAGATAATCCTAAAAATATTGTGGAAAGTATCAATAAAGAAACTACTTTGAATATTACGGAAAAAAACGTACTCCTTGTTGCTGGTTTTTTACAGAGTAATGAGTTAGTTATTATTGAAAATCAACCAATGTTTGATGCGCTGTTAAATAAAAAAATGAAACGCAAAAGTTACATCAAGCAACTATTAGATTCATACCTTTTTTTTATAATTCCTCTAGCAAACCCAGATCGATTTCTTGATAAAACTATTGGCTATGTCAAAATTTTATTTACTAAAACAGCTTTAAGTATTTTTTGTGTTATTGCTCTACTCGGAGTCTACTTAATCATTCGGCATTGGGATGAATATATTAATACCTTTAATTATTTATTTAATCTATCAAATGTAATTATATTTGTCATTGCTATCAGCATGGTTAAAATCATTCATGAATTAAGCCATGCCTATGTCGCAAAATATCTAGGTTGCCGTGTCGCTTCAATTGGAATTGCATTTATTGTGATGTGGCCTGTTTTATACACTGATACTACCGATGCTTGGAAGTTAACAAAAAAATCTCATCGAGTGGCTATTGCTGCGGCTGGTGTTGGAGCAGAGATGGTTCTGACTTTTGTAGCATTTTTTTTGTGGCCCTTTGTGCCTGTAGGATTGCCACAATATTTTCTTTTTTTTATTAGCACAGTATCAATTTTTCATTCCTTACTCATCAACATGAATCCATTACTACGCTTTGATGGTTATTATTTATTTGCTGATTTGGTGGGAGTCAGTAACTTACGAAGTACCTCTTTTGTCATTGGTAGTTGGAAGTTACGAGAATGGTTATTTAAATTTGGAGAAAAAGCGCCTATTGCTTATCCAAAAAAAAAAGAAAAACTCTTGATTTTTTATGCCTATTTTAGTTGGATTTATCGATTTTTACTCATCACAGCTATCGCACTATTAGTATATCATTACTTTTTTAAAGTTCTTGGCATCATTTTAATGTTGATTGAAGTGTGGTTTTTCATATTATATCCATTCCTACTTGAGTTAAAAGATTATTGGGTAAGGAGAAAAGTTGTGACAGTTAATAAAAATAGTATTATCACTTTTAGTACCGTAGCATTACTATTAATAATATTTTTTGTACCATGGAGTGGAAAAATTAGCGCGCCTGCCACTCTAGAGTATGCAGAGCAAACAAAGATTTATACGCAATTTAGCGGCGAAATTAGACAAGTTAATTTTATAAGCGGAGAACAAGTCAATAAAGGACAGTTATTAATTTCTTTCAAAAATTATAACTTAGATTATTCTATTAATGCTGCAAGAATTGATATAGCTATGATTAAAACTCGGATGCAAACAGAAATTGATAGAGCAGCAGAGTTAGGTTATAAAAGTGTTAGTATTCAAGATTTGCAAAGCAAAGAAAATGAACTGCAAGGATTGCTCGCTCAAAAAAGTAAATTAGAAATTAATGCGCCCTTTTCAGGGGTAATTTTTTCAAATAATCAGGGATTTCATCAAGGAGTATGGCTTGGGCAAAATACTTTAATTGGGGATTTAGTCAATCCAATCGAACCGGTGATTTATGCCTATATTCCTGAAAAAGATTTGCATCGAATTCGTATCGGTGAATCTGCAATATTCTATCCAAATCAAGTTAATGTAGATAAAGTGTCACTAAAAATAGTTGCTATTGATTCCGCAGCATTAGAAGACTTAGAATCACCCTACTTGGCCTCTATTTATGGGGGGAAAATTGCCGTGATTCAAAATAAAGAAGCGCAATTAGAAATTCAAGAATCTTTATATCGTGTAAAATTAGTACCCACTGAAAAAATGCCAGTATTATTTCATGTTGCTACAGGTGAAGTCCAAATCAGAGGTACACGTGAAAGTTATGCAAGTCAGATTTGGAAATTAATCAGTGCGACACTCATTAAAGAAAGTGGATTTTAAGATCTATTTTTTATGATATTGTAATGTTTGTACATAACTTGGGAATGCAGTCTCATCTGTTACAACTTTCTTTTGTTTTAAATAAATATCACCCAATTGTAACAATCCAGTAGCAATTGAAATTGTATCAGTAAATTTCATTGCAGAGTGTTGTAGTTCTGCAGCAAGTTGTGGATATGCTACCCAGCCGGCACCTATTAAGGTTATCGATTGGTTTTCTTTTATAATTGATAAATACTCGATAAGCTTTTCTGGAACTGTGCATTGCTCACTTGTGATAAATTGCATCACCCCATCGATAACTTGACAATGTGCCCAATATACTTGCTGAATACGTGCGTCTTCACAAACTAAAACATTGTTCCATTTTTCCAAAGCGTAGATTGTTTGTGCATAAGCTAGCAAACTAGAAATCGGCACAACTTTTAATGAATGACTAAAAGCCAATGCTTGAGTGATAGATGCCACTAATCGTAAGCCGGTGAAACTACCTGGACCTTGACCAAACACACAGGCATTTAACTCCGATAATTGAATGTTTGCTTCATGCATACATTTGTCGATCATTGTTAAAATAAATTGACTATGCGTACGAAAACCATCTTTTGAAAGTTGAAATACGTCACCATCATTTTCAAGTGCAACAGTACAGATCGCTGTACTGGCGTCTAGAGCAAGCAACTTCATTTCAAGGCCTTCGATAATGCGCTTGCAAATCCTGACTGTAATTTTGGTTGTTTTGCAGATTTTTCGTAAGATATCTTTCCATCATTAGGAGTATTTTTTTCAACAGCTTTCCCCTGCCCGCTTTTCATAGTCAATTGAACTCGTTTTCTAGGTAGATCGATTTCTAGCACCTTAACTTTAACAATTTGTCCCACCTTGACAATTTCTTTAGGATCTTTAATAAAGCGGTCAGACAACTCAGATACATGCACCAAACCATCCTGATGCACACCAATATCAACAAACGCTCCAAAATTTGTGACATTAGTAACAACACCTTCCAACTGCATACCAATGATCAAGTCTTTTAAATCTTCAATACCTTCAGAAAATGTTGCAGTGACAAATTCAGGCCGAGGATCTCGTCCCGGTTTTTGTAATTCTATAAAAATATCTTTAATAGTGGGCAAACCAAATTTTTCGCCCACAAATTTTTGTGGGTTGAGTGATAATATAAAATCAGTATTGCCCATAATCTCTTTCAAAGATTTTTTCTGATCTTTTAATACTTGTTCTACTAAAGGATAGCTTTCTGGATGTACCGCAGAAGCATCTAATGGATTTTTTCCGCCAATAATTCGTAAAAAACCAACTGCTTGTTCATAGGTTTTTTCCCCCATTCGTGGCACTGCTTTAAGCGCATCGCGGGTATCAAAACGACCTTGTTTTTCTCGATAATTCACAATATTTTGCGCAACACTTTCATTTAATCCAGAGATACTGGCTAATAATTTTACTGAGGCGGTATTAACGTCAGCGCCCACGGCATTAACACAATCTTCTAATACTGCGTGTAAACTGTGACTTAATTTGACTTGATTTACATCATGCTGGTATTGACCTACTCCAATAGATTTGGGATCGATCTTAACTAATTCTGCTAAGGGATCTTGTAATCGACGAGCAATTGAAACAGCTCCACGATAAGAAACATCCAGATCGGGAAATTCTTTTGCTGCCAATTCAGAAGCTGAATAGACTGATGCTCCAGCTTCAGAAACTACAATTTTAGTAACGTTAAGCTTTGTATGTTTCTTTATAACATCAGCGACTAATTTTTCAGTTTCACGTGAGGCTGTACCATTTCCAATACTAATTAATTCTACGCGATGCTTTTCGCATAATGCTGCAATAATAGCTATAGATTTATCATATTCGTTACGCGGTACATGTGGAAAAATTGTAATATATTCTAATAGTTTTCCAGTGCCGTCGACTACAACTAACTTGACACCTGTGCGCAGTCCAGGATCTAAACCCATCGTTACTTTATTGCCTGCTGGAGCAGCCATTAATAAATTAGTTAAATTGTCTTGAAATACTTTGATTGCTTCAATCTCAGCTGTTTCGCGTAATTGTGTAAATAATTCTAATTCAATTTTTAATGCCAATTTAATCTTCCAAGTCCATTCAGCTGTTTGAAAAAGCCAAGCATCTGCGCCTCGTCCTTGTTGAGAAATATTAAACGTTTTAGTAATTAATCCAATGCAATGTTGTTCTTCTTTAGGGTCATTAAATTGCAAGTTAAGGCTCAAAACTGTTTCTTTACGTCCTCTGAATAAAGCCAATGCTCGATGAGAAGGTACTTTACATATTGGTTCTTCATAGGAGAAATAATCTTTGAATTTTTCCCCTTCTTCTTCTTTATCTTTTTGAACTTTACTTATAATTTTTGCATTGTTCCAAGTATACTCCCTCAAATGTTGCAACAATTCCGCATTTTCACTTAAATATTCCATTAGAATTTGTTTTGCTCCTTCTAATGCATCTTTAGTCGTATGAATTTCTTTTTCTGGATTCAGAAACTCAGTTGCATATATCTCCGGTATTTTATTTGGATCTTCCAATAATCCTAATGCTAATGGTTCTAAACCTACTTCACGAGCAATTTGTGCTTTAGTGCGACGCTTTGGTTTATAAGGTAAATACAAATCTTCTAAAATTGTTTTGTTGCTCGTTGCAAGAATTTGTTCTTTTAGTTTAGGTGTTAATTTTCCTTGCGTTTCAATAC
>JBGSLN010000177.1:0-7992 GCA_041740675.1 Gammaproteobacteria bacterium
ATTGAATTATTATTGAAAAGATGAGTAAAACTAATGCTACGACTCCAGCCCATGCGCCAAAATGAAGTCCCAAAAAATCAGCGCTGGCTTCACCAACAGTAGTACTAATAATCTTAATCATCCAAAATACAATAGTGACACTTGCCACTTTGTTTAGGACTAAAATTTCTTTAGTTTTACTAAGAGTTTGCATTTTTTATGATCTTCATAACAAAAACAAAATTGAATTTGGAAAATATCTTAAATTTTAATACTTAAACCAACAAAAACCATCGGCCAATTCGTCAAGTGAAAATTATTAGGAACAGTTTGATGATCTTTAAAGGTAATTTGCTGATAAGCTAAACCAGCAAATGCATCCACTGAATAATGTGTAGTTTGATAAAAAGTATAATCACCTTTTGCCTCTGCCGAATAAACTGCCGTATGTTCCAAATTTGGAATTGAACTTAATCCGGTTAACGAAACATTAAATTTAGGATTTATTTGATAAATCAATCCTAAGCCAACTCTTGGAGTAACCTGACTAAAATCACGTTTAGTAAATTGTGATTGAGAAGCAAGGCTGTAATAAAAACTTAAGTCAGTAACTGCCAAAATTGGACGTATTGTAAATTGTTGATGGGTAAAATTGTAATATGCCCCTGCTGTAAACAAATTAAACTTTATTTTTGAATTAACTGCCGTGCCTACAGGGAAATTTACCCCATGTGTCACTAATGTTTGGTTTAAAACTGCATGACCGCTTTGCTCTTGATTTTGATAATTTAAAAAAGCTCCCCAAGCATTTTTCATAACATCAAGTTGCGTATCCCACAAATTGTCATGGTTAATACCAATTTCTGAAAGCGTTGGCTTACCTAGCGTTGTGGTACCTGGCTGACCGCCATTTGGAATTTGGATAAATCCATTCACATCTGAATAAATATAATTTCCCGAAAGCTGGGCTTGTAAAGGGTCAGAAAAAGAAAGCAATGGCGCTGATACTAACGTTAAAATTAACAACTTATTTACAAAATACTTTTTCATAGTGTTAAACCCCTCGTGACAATTATTTAAATAAAAGGGCTAACAGAACTTTCCAGCCCTACTTCAAAAAACACAATATTGTTATTTGCTTGACTTTTTGATGTGCCCTCGTGGACAACTATAATTACAACCCATCCTTGCTAAAATGTTTGACTCAATGATCTAATTCATTGATGAGGTTTCATTGTGAATACGTAAAATGACAAAATTCTGACATGAAGATTACAAGTTTGTCATGTTAAGTGAATAGCCTCTTAGAGGGATTGTACGGTAGAAATACTATTACTTAAGGGTCTGCTGTTGAGTGAAATAGATACTATGCAGGTATCAGTGTGGAAAATGCACTATTGCTATTAATCCATGAGGAGAATTGACTTGAAATTCTAATGAACCTCCGTGGGCTTTTAAAATAGAATCTACAATCGTCAAGCCAAGCCCTGATCCACCCGTACTTGACGTACGATGGCTCTCAACCCGATAAAAACGCTCCGCTAAGCGAGAAAAATGCTCAGTTGAAATGCCTGGGCCTTCGTCTATCACCTCTATAATAATTGAATTAAATTGATTGGTTGTTTTTATGGTAATTTTGCTATTGTCTTCACTGTACTTAATTGCATTCTCCAACAGATTAGCAATTGCATTACGAAATAATGTTTGGTCAGCTTTGACAGCGACAGTATCACCTTCCACATGGATGCTAATATTTCGTTCCTCAGCTATTGCATCATAAAAATCAAGCAAAATTTGTATTTCTTGTGCAGCGTTAAACTCAGCACGGTTTAATGTTAATTTGTTAGCATCAAATCGAGCTAAAAATAATAGTTTTTCAATAATATTTGCAAACCGTTGGTATTCCTCTAAATTGGATTCTAATAACTCTTTTATTTTTACTTCAGTTAATGACTGTGTTAATAAAACTTCAGTTTCAACCATTAAATTGTTAATAGGGGTACGTAATTCATGCGCAATATTAGAAGAAAAATCTGAAATTCGTTTGAAACCTTCGGTATTTTTATCCAATAAACGATTAAATGCTTGAACAAGCGGTTTAAGCTCAGCTGAAGCTACTTGTTCATCCAATCGCTGATCAAGATTATCAAGATGCATGTTCTCGATATTTTTGACTAATAACGTTAAAGGCTGTAGGCCGATTTTAATTAAGACAAAGCTACCAATAATAATAAGAAATAAACCAACAAGAGTAATAAAAGCAAGGTTATTAGTAAAATCTCCCAGAATATCTTCGTCATGGGTAATGTTATAAGCGACTGTAACGTGAAATAGTGGTTGATTTGGATTGTTTGTTTTAATAATAGCTAGCATAGTTGCATAGGTTCTATGACCCACTGTAATTTTTTTCATGTTTGACAAGACAGCATTGACTTGCTGATAGTCTGGCCAAATAGTATTAGAAAATAAAGAATTAAAAGTAGGTGTTGTTTTTACTCTTTGTCCATTTTCGGTGGTAATATTAATTAAAAAGTCATAGTTTTGACTTTGAGGTTCCCAAACCACTTCTTGGTCAAGTGCTGAATAATCATTGGTATGATTCTTAAGAATATCACTGATAATTGAAATTTCATTTTGTAAAAAACTTGTCGCTGACTTATTAAGAGTGTTATCCAATACCCAATATAAGGTAAAAGCAGAAGACAATAGAATACTCAGCATGCCTATCGTTATTAGTAGACATAATCGAAAAACAATAGAATGTTTTGGTGAAAATAATTTCACTGCTTATCCTGTCTATTTTCAAAAACATAACCAAAACCACGTTCAGTATGAATTAATCTATTATCATCACTATCACCAATTTTATTACGCAAACGTTTTACAGCAACATCAACAGTATTAGTATCGCTTTGAAAATGAATATCCCATACTTGTTCAGCTATGACAGTCCTAGACAGAACTTGCCCTTGCCGCTTTACAAATAATACCAATAGAGCGAATTCTTTTGGTGAAAGTACAATTGTTTTTCCATTTCTTTTTACTTTAAACTTCACTAAATCAATTTCTAAATCAAAGATTTTAATAATATTATTTTGTTGTACTTTGCCACGACGCAATAATGCCTGAATTCTTGCTAACAACTCTGAAAAAGCAAATGGTTTTACCAAATAATCATCAGCACCTAACCCTAACCCATGCACTCGATCATCGATAGCGTCCCGTGCTGTTAACAAAATAATAGGCGTTATAGTATCTCTCAGTCTCACTTGCTTCAGAACAGACCAACCATCCAGTATAGGTAGCATGATATCCAGAATTATCACTTCATAATGATTATCCATGGTCAAAAACAAGGCCTCTTGCCCATTATCAGCAGCATCAACTAGATATCCTTGCTGTTGCAAGCCAATCTTAATATATTCTCTGGCTTTTTTTTCATCTTCAACTAATAGTATTTTCATATTACTTTATAAATTATTAATCCCGTATTTTAAATGCTGTTAACTTATTTTTAACTTAAATACTAATTAACAACACAGATATAACTCATAGCAGTTCGAGTTGTAGCTAGACACAACACTAATAAATGGAAGGGGTATATAAATAATAAATAACCAACATTTATGTGTGTTGCAATAATGCCACAACTTGAAATGCGAAGAGTATAACATAACTAGCATAGTAACAAGGCCTTGAAATGTGGAATGCTTTTCACGATACATGAACATCGATAATGCTAATTCTTACAAAAACATACGAGGTAGTCCTGAACAGACAAACCTGCCTCTATGCAATCGAATGAAACTCATATACTATTAACTTTTACTATGACTCAGATAATTATTTTTCCTAGGACTTGAGCTATAGATTAATTACCATCATTGAATTGGAATAAGTAAAATGCTTCGGAAACAGATCGTTTTTATTACATTTGCAAGTTGTATAGGCAGTGTTTTGGAAATGTATGATTTTGTCATCTATATTATTATGGCAAGTGTTATCACTAAACTGTTCTTTCCAACTTCGACTGTTTATATAGGCTTATTACAAGTTTTTGCTATTTTTGCAGTAGGTTATTTATCGCGTCCCATTGGCGGAATTATTTTTGGTTACATCAGTGATCGGTTAGGTCGACAAAAAGGCTTAATATTTTCCATTATTATTATGGGTGTACCAATTTTCTTGATAGGTTGTCTTCCGACCTATCATTCAATCGGTAGTTTAGCGCCATTATTGCTATTGATACTTCGTTTTATTATGGGAATTTCTATTGGCGGTGAATTTCCAAGTGGCACAGCTTATCTAACTGAACATGCAGCACCAGAATATCGAGGATTTGTCTCTAGCTTCTTATTTTTTGGAATAAATTTCGGTATTTTACTCGCATCGCTGGTTGGTACTCTAGTGACCAAATACATCCCTACTAGCTTACTTTTAGATTGGGGCTGGCGTATTCCATTTTTATTAGGTGGTTTGCTTGCTGTACTTGGATTCGTGATTCGTACAAAAATGATTGAGAGTCCAATTTTTCTTAAATATCAAAAAGCAAAAATGTTAGCAAAAAATCCAGTATTAGAAATGTTGTACAATGAGTCGCGGCAAATTTCTCGGGCGTTCACCATTGTCTGTCTGATGGCTGCTGTGATTGGTATTATTTTTCTCTTTATGCCGAGTTACTTAAATATTTATCTCAAAAAACCTTTGGCAACTGCACTTTTTGCAAATACATTTAATCTACTAATTTTTACTATTACAATTCCTTTATTTGCTTGGTTATCTGATTTAACCAGTCGAAACTTTATTCTTAGTATAGGCGCTTATTTATTTCTATTTCTTTCAATCCCACTTTATAATGGCCTCATTTATGGCGCTGCCAGTGAGTTTTTCTTTTGTTTAATTAGTCTAGGAATTATGAGTGGAATGATTGTTGGCCCTATTGCCGCTACTCTAGCAGAATGTTTTAATAATCAACATCGAGTTTCAGGAATCGGCTTATCTTATAATTTAAGTTTTGGATTTGTAGGCGGTTTAGCGCCTTTGGCCGTTACTTATTTGTTGCATATAACCAACATAGAATATGCGCCGGCATTTTATCTTATGATGACAGCATTACTTTCTTTAATTGCCATTATTAATTTACATGATTTTACACGTAGTCCAGTTGAAGAAATTGAACACGAATTATTACGCTATACTCGGAAAAAATTATAATATGATAGTAATCTATATCCCAAATCAATCAGGTATTCAGCCTGTCGTAATCAACCAAGAAAATCAAGCATTGCTCAAAGATGCCCTCTGGATTGATTTGTTATCGCCAACTAGAGCAGAAGAAGAGTTAGTAGAAAAATACTTAGCAGTTAACATTCCTACTAAAGAAGAAATGGTGGAAATTGAACTTTCAAGTCGCTTGTATAAAGAAAATAGTGCCTTATTTATGACAGCAACCATGGTTGCTCAATCTGAATCTACTGAACCTAAAATAGATGCGGTTACTTTTATTCTTATAGAAAAACAATTAATTACTATTCGCTATATCGAACCTCACTCATTTAAATTTTTTATTTCACATTTGAATCGTCTTGATATTAAAGAATATAAGGCGGAAAAGATTTTAGTTGGATTATTGGAAGCAACAACAGATAGACTCGCTGATATTTTAGAAAAAGTTAGCCATAAGTTTGATGAGATTTCACAAATGATTTTTCGTCCAAGTGAAAGCAAGCAAAAATCAACAAGACTTAATTATCAACTACTTTTACAAGATATAGGTGCAAATGGAGATCTTGGAACGAAAGCTCGAGAAAGTTTGGTATCGTGCAATCGATTGGTTTCTTTCTTTGATCAAACTTATTACCAAAAGCTCGATCAAGATCTCCAATCGCGTCTTAAAATTATTATGAATGATATTAATTCACTCAGTGATTATGCAATGTTTATCTCAAGCAAAGTGAATTTCTTATTGGATGCCACACTTGGCATGGTCAATATAGAACAAAATAATATTATCAAAATTTTTTCAGTAGCGGCTGTTGTTTTTCTACCACCCACACTGATCGCTAGTATATATGGGATGAACTTTGAATATATGCCAGAATTGCATTGGGCTGTGGGTTACCCCATCGTTATAGTACTAATGATTCTTTCTGCGTGGTTACCCTATCAGTATTTTAAGAAGAAAAAATGGCTTTAACTTTTTTCCAATTTGTTCTTATAAACTCCCAAACACGCCAGCAATTAATCCAAATGCCGATGTTGCAAAAAGAATAATACCAACTGTCCATGCATACCAGCCTTTCAATCGATAAGGTTCCGGCAACGCTTTAAGAGCCAGCATCAATAAAAAACCTAGCACGATCGGTAATAGCACAGCATTCATCACTTCAACAGCAACACTCAAATTCACTAAATTAAAGCCCGAAGCTACAATTATGCCCCCGACAATTAACGTTACTGTATAAATACTATAAAACCATGGGGCCTCTTTAGGATGATCTTGCAGTGAACGTCGATAGCCGGTGACTTCGCCTAACCCCCATGCAGCAGTGAGTGATACCACAATTGCTGCAACAAAAGCTGCTCCACTAATACCAAGCGCAAAGAGTAAATGGCCAGCAGTAGTACCCAAAAAAGGTGTAATTGCTTCACTGATTTGATGCACGGTATCTAAAGGTGCACCTGGATTAGTTTTACCAATCGTTGCCGCCGTGATAATTAACACTGCTGCCATAACGGCTTGAGTAATAATCGCGCCAATGGCAGTATCCCAACGTGCGTGTTTAAGATGGCGTATATCCAGCCCTTTATCAATGACAGCTGATTGTTGATAAAAGATCATCCATGGCATCACCACTGCTCCAACATTGGCGGCTGCTAAATAAAGATATTTTGGATCATTGAATGGTGCACTTTTTAAACCCTCCAACATTTCATGAATTGAAGGATGAGCTTGCCATGCAACCACAATAAATACTAATTCAAATATGCCCAGCATGATAGCAATACGCTCGACAGTTCGATAAGTCCCAGTCCATGCCATTGCCACTAAAAATATCACGACAATTACCATACTGAACCAAGCGGGTATACCAAACAACATGCCCACACCTGCCAAACCACTAAACTCTGAAATAATGGCTCCGACACAGCTAACTAATAAGGTGGAAACCGAAATCCAGGCCCATTTTCTACCAAAATGTTGTTGGATCAATTCTCCATGCCCCTTGCCAGTCACTAAGCCTAAACGTAATGTCAGCTCTTGTGCGATATAGAGAATTGGAATGAGTACAAATTGGATTGCAAGTAATTTATAACCCCACACTGCCCCACTTTGTGCGGCTGTAATAATACTGCCCGCATCAGTATCCGCTAGCATGACAACGAGGCCAGGTCCGAGCACTGCCAAAAATAACATGAAGCAATTACGGGGATTGGTTAGCGTAGAAGTTAGGGATGTCATTCAGTGGTTATCTATTATTTTTTATTAGCAAAATCCTATACCAAATGAGAATCATTATCAACTACTTTTTATCTTCCTATTTTTAGAAAGCAATTTTATGCCACAACTTTTTGTATTCAGATCCACGTCTAGTTTTTACATAGCCTCGATAAATAACCATAATTGAAAGAATAGCTGTTTTGATAAGATCAATTAATGATAATTTTACTGCCATTCGTAAAGCTTTTTGGAAGAACAACGTTTTTACAATTAAAATTCATTGTGTTGATATATTGCCAATTGCCGGTGTTATCAATTGTAATACCGCATTGACTATTAGGTGAATGAATCACAAAACTAGTATTTCCCACTATTTGCATAGTTACCGTAGGATCATTATTACCAATAGCGCCTATGGGTGCTTGTGTATTGATAGCATTTGAATTGGTGTCATATGGATAAATAATTATATTAGTAGTGTTAGGAGTATTTAGGACAAAGTTTATTGGGAATACAGTAAGAGTGGGAATATTTTCTAGCAAATCAACACCTATATAATCTATCATATCTAC
>JBGSLN010000178.1:0-3904 GCA_041740675.1 Gammaproteobacteria bacterium
TACAGTACTACCTGTCACTAATGTAACAGTTGAAGAATTGTCACAATGGTTTCTAAAACAGCTAATTGAAAATAGCGTTGATTTAATGAAAAACAAAATCACCCAGGTTGAAGTGAAAATTTCTTCTTCCCCTGGGCAATATGGATCATCTATTTGGACTAGAGAATAATTATGACAATACTGAAGCAACGCAAACAAACCACTTTTAAAGACAGTGAATTATGGCAATTCAGTTTAAAGTTTTATGCTGATGAGAATAATCGTACTGCATTTTTATTTTTACAAGATCACTATCAACTCAATATTAATATCATGTCAAGCTTGATTTGGTATGCTGCCAGTGGTCGAGGACATTGTTCATCTGTAGAAATTCAACAATTAAATGATTTGATTGCACCATGGCAAAATCTTGTGACTAATGAACTCAGAATTTTGCGAAAAAAAATTTCTAAAGATGATCAAGATCTTTATCAATCAGTATTATCTACTGAAATTTATTCTGAAAAAATTCAACATAACATTATTTATGATTTCTTTATGTATACCACCAAACATATAACCAATGCAACAAAGAAAGCAAAACAAGCTGCTATTAACTTACAAATTTACTTTTCAATTTGCAAAGCAAATTTATCTGAAGAAGGATATAAACACACGCGTTACTTACTCAGTAAAGCATTTACAGAATTTAAAGATTATGAGTTTCCTCAACTTTCTCTAGAATTATAAAATATATATGAACCAACCCTCAATGTTACGCGCTTGGTTAAGTTGGGGAATTACAACTTTATTTGTAATTTTCCAATTTTTTTTACAAACAGCTGCTGGCGTAATGGCCCAACATTGGAAAATAGATTTTCATATTGATGCTCTCGCTGTAGCAAATCTTTCAGCGGCGTTTTTTTATGTTTATGTATTTATGCAAATTCCTGCTGGATTGACTTATGACCATTATAATCCAAAAATAATTTTAACGTGTGCTGCAGTTACTCTAGCATTAGGTTGTTTAATTTTTTCTTATTCACATAATTATTATATAGCCTTTCTTGCAAGAGCATTAATGGGTATAGGTGCATCATTTGGTTTTGTTGGGATGTTACAAATTTCTGCATTATGGTTTAGCCCAACTGCCTTTCCCATTATTGTTTCATTGGCTGAAACGATAGGCGCCATTTCCACCGCAGGTAGTGAAATTCTATTAGCTTGGCTAGTTGTTGATTTCGGTTGGCGATACACAACTTTCTATGCAGGAATCACAGCTGTATTAATTGCTCTGTTTGCATTTATTATCATTAAAAACAAACCAATGTCTACTGAACCTAAGAACATTATTGCTGAAAAATCAATATGGCTTTCGTTATTTCAATTATCTAAAAATAAGCAAGTATGGTTGATAGGTATCTATGGTTTTTTCACTTTTACATTGATTAATGTTTTTACCTCTCTTTGGGGAGTACCTTTTTTAACGACAGTTTACCACTTTAGTCTGCATACTGCTGCACAAATGCTTTCAGTGGTATTTTTAGGCATTGCATCTGGAACATTAACAATTAGTTGGATTTCAATGCAAATAGGACGACGTAAGCCTATGATGTTTATTTGTGCGCTAGCTCCTACGATATTATTATCAGTTTTGTTTTTTGTGCCGAATTTATCGCAAATTTCGATTTATATTCTTTTATTTTTTTCTGGTCTATTCACTGCGGGATATGTACTTTGCTTTGCTTTAGTAAAAGAACTCGTTCCAGTAAATTATCGTGCTGCTGCATTAGCAATGATTAACATGTTAATGATGATTTCTGCACCGATTTTACAACCTTTAATAGGTTGGTTTATTTCACATCAGTTTTTTGGTTTATTACATTCTATAACATTAACTTATCAAATTTCTTTGGCTATTTTACCTATTGGTTTGATTATTGCATGTATATTAGTCTTTTTCATGCAAGAAAGTTATTGCCAAGAAAAAGAGCTTTATCATGAATAGAAAACCCGTTTGGCAACCTAGCTGTGATCTCAATGCATTAAAAAATCGAGCTACTTTGCTAAGAAATATTCGAGATTTTTTTACCACACAGAGTGTACTAGAAGTTGAAACGCCTCTTTTGTCAAATACGACTATTTCTGATCCCCATATTACTTCATTGCAGACAAAAATATTTGAAAAAATATTTTATTTGCAGACTTCGCCTGAATTTCATATGAAAAGACTATTGGCTGCTGGCAGCGGTTCAATTTTTCAAATTTGTAAGGCGTTTCGGGCAGATGAACTAGGTAGACAACATAATCCTGAGTTTACTATGTTAGAATGGTATCGTGTAGGATTTAATGCACAACAATTAATGGATGAGATCGATGCATTATTACAGGAATTGATCCATATCAAAAAAGCTCACCGATATACCTATCAAGAAATCTTTTTGTCATCTTTACAAATAGATCCGCTTACTGCATCTGTGAATGAATTACAAAATATTTGTTCTAGACAAAATATTATAGTTCAAGGTTTAGATCATGATGACAAAGATGCATGGTTGAATTTACTCATGAGTCATTGCATCGAACCTAAACTCAATGAACACAAACAACCCTATTTTATTTATGATTTTCCAATTTCACAAGCTGCTTTAGCAAAACAATCTAACACGGATCCTCGCGTTGCTGAACGTTTTGAAGTGTATTTACATGGGATGGAATTAGCTAATGGTTTTAATGAATTAACTGATGTCATTGAACAAAGAATTCGATTTGAAAATTATTTGCAACAACGAAAAAATTTGGGATTAGAAATGATCCCAATGCCAGAAAATTTTTTAGCTGCATTGCAACATGGAATGCCCGCTTGCGCTGGAGTTGCTCTGGGAATTGATAGGCTGTTGATGATTGAAAATGACATTGCTTCAATTCAGCGAGTTTTGTCATTTTCAATTGATATTGCTTAAAATTTATTTTTTCTGCAAATTGCAACAGTATCTGATCCGTAGACACAGGTTAATCTGTTAGTTTTGGGTGCTCATGATGCCAATGCAGATGCGAGTAATATAAAGAGTGGTTGAATACTTTAATTTTGGTTGAAATTTAAAAAATCTGATTCTAAAATTGGACATTAAAATTAAAATGACAACAAAATGCCCTACGCTAACATTGGTGATGCAAAAATTTATTTTGAAATTTATGGTAATGAAATTGAGTTGACTGATGAAGGCACTCGTGAAAACCTACACTGATCGTGATGCACGGTGGACCAGGTCTCGATCATACTTTCGAAGTTGAATTTTTCAGGGAATGCGCATCATTTTTGCAGGTTATTTTAATTGATCATCGCGGCAATGGCCGCAGTATTGATACTAATCCTGAGCACTGGAACCTAACTCAGTGGACTAAGGATCTCTATTCATTTTGTGAAGCATTAAGCATCAAAAAGCCTTTTATCCATGGAGTTTCTATGGGTGGTTGGGTGGCACAACAATTTGCCATCACCTATCCTGACTATGCACGAGGACTTATTTTACTTGATACTGAAGCTTATATTGATTTAGAGCGTATTTGTGCTGCATTTGAAAAACGCGGCGGAGAAGAAGCAAGTAACATTGCCAGGAAGTTTTTTCAAAAAGATCAGCCTCCAGCAGAAGTGGTTGAACAATACATGAAAAAATGCCTCCCTTTATGTTCAAATAATCCCATTCCACCTGTTTATTTTAAACGCGCGATATTTATGCCAGAAGTTGGAGCACATTTTCAAATTGAACGTGCCACCTTTAATTACATGGCCGATTTGCATAAAATTACAGTGCCGGTGCTTTATTTAACAAATACTACAAATCCTTGTCATTTACTTGAAGTAGAGAAAGAAACTGCGGCAGCAATGATTAATGCTGATGTTACTTTTATACCTTTTGAAATT
>JBGSLN010000179.1:0-4753 GCA_041740675.1 Gammaproteobacteria bacterium
GACCTGTCATCCTGAGCGTAGCGAAGGATCATAAAAAAGCATGAACAGCCTGATTAAAGATTCCTCGCGCTGCTCGGAATGACACGGCACTACTCGAAACACGGGCTCTGTCATCTCGAACGAAGAGAGGGATCATTGAAATGACAATGGCTTTTCGTAAGTCCTATCTAAGATAAGTTTTACGGATTATAACACAGGAATTGCGAGAAATCTGAATGACATGATTGAGGAACGATCAAAATTCAAGATAAATTTTTTTGTGCTAGAAACCTAAAATCCATCTGATATAAGTATACTTACATATAAAGTTGACAAGTATATCCCCTTTAAAGCACAATCTTATTTCAATAGTGTAGTTCTATAGTTCCAAATTTTTTAAGCATGAATGGATTGAGGTGTGGTTGATGGAGTATCGGTAAGTTAAACACCACTAAGAGGTAAATATCTATGTCAATATTAGTGTCCAGTCGGCAATTTAAAAACAATGTTATATTAATAATTTCCGCTCTATTATTGCTCTTCTCGATGGGTTGTTTTGCTGATAAAGCCAGTCTTCCTTTTAATAATATTGTTTTTTTCGGTGATAGTCTAAGCGACGACGGTAATTTATACCATTTTGATGATGGTTTTTTACCTGAATCCCCACCATATTATAATGGACGCTTTACCAATGGCCCAACCTGGGCGGAACTCACTGCAAAAAATCTTTATAACATCGATTACATAAGTTCAGCAAATTATGCTGTGGGTGGTTCAACAGCTGTATTACACGATCCCATCAATGGCTATGAACCCTATACGTTAGGTATGGAAGTGACTGATTATCTTGCCCGTAATTTCTTTTATAGCAAGAAGAAAACATTATTTGTGATTTGGACGGGGTCTAATGATTATTTACTCACTAATAGTGATGTTAATGGAGCTACTACAGAAACAGTTAATGCTATTAGAGCTCAGATTGTTCGATTAGCTTATTATGGTGCGCATAATTTTGTTATTATCAATTTACCCGATATTTCTAAATCTCCTTCCGCTCGACAAAGAGGCGTGGTGCAAAACTTACACGAACTTGTTGTTGCACATAATGCAAAATTAAAATGGATGTTAGATAAATTACAACTCAGACATCCAAATTTAAAGATTGTACGAATCAATGTCTATAATAAATTTAATGACTTGTTAAATGACCCTGAAAAATTTAATCAAGAATACGGCACTGATATTACAGATGTGATCTCACCCTGCTGGGACGGCGGTTATAGTTATACAAGTCCAACCTCAGCTCAAATTATGGCACAAACAAACCAAAGTAATTCCTCACAAGGTAATTTATCACAGAATAATAAGCATCAAACCTTAGATGCTAATCAATTATTAGCAGCTATGCAAAATTCACCTTCATTACAAGAGGCTTATATGGTTAGTCAAGCTTACGCTGAAGGTGAAACACCTTGTTCAAATCCAAATAATCATATATTTTGGGATCACGTTCATCCAACAGAAGCAGTGCATTCAATTATAGCAACCCTAATAACTCAGGATATTATTAAAGCAGAGTCGTAGAATGTAAACAATAACCACAGGATGAGATGTTATATTTTGTATGATAAAAATGTATAGTTTTATTGATAATTACAATAATAATTTAAGAGCTTATTTTTATGAGAATACAATTATTTATCTCAATCCTGTTGATATCGTTTGTTTCTTTTGCTCTGGCAGAAACCTGTCCGAGTGACGTCCAGCCTATCCCTGATAGTATAAAACAAATCATGCAACAACCCCGGTATCAAGCGTCAGTGGGTGGATTTTATGTAAAAGATTTAACAACAAATAAAATCCTCTATTGTTTAAATCCAAATAAATTATTTATTCCTGGTTCAGTCAGTAAAATTTTTACAGTCGCTGCATTATTAAATACTTTTGGTGATAATTACACTTTTAAAACGCCGGTTTATGCATTAGGAAAAATCAAAAAGGGTATTCTCGAAGGTAATTTAGTTCTAGTTGGAAAAGGTGATTTGACTTTAGGGGGACGTTTAACATCTGACAATAAAATTGCATTTACTAACTTTGATCACACCTATGCGAATACCTTTCCAGGATATTCTACAGATGTTTTAACACCACAAGATCTACTAGTGGGAATAAAGTCCTTAGCAAAGCAAGTTAAAGCCCATGGTATAACAGCTATTCATGGGAATGTTTTTATCGATGATCGGTTATTTGAAACTACAATTAAGCGTGGTAGTGTCTTAAGTCCAGTTGCTATTAACGAAAATCTCATCGATTTTACTATAAAACCAACCGAGATTGGTAATACTGCTATAGTTGATTGGCGGCCTCAAATTCAGCAAATTCGAGTGGTTAATAAAGTAACTACCACTGCTAAGGGTACAAAATCCGATATTGATATTACTAACGATTCTAAGGATGAATTTATTCTTACTGGAAGCATTGCCTTGGATCAAAAGCAATTAATATTAACAGCCACAATTAATGATCCGCAACAATTTGCCAGAGATGCATTTATAGCCGCATTAATACAAAATGGCATTACCATTACTCCAAATCCTCAAGTTGCCACTGGCTTACCTAATGTAAATATTTACAAGAAGTTAAAACCAGTTGCAGAACTCACTTCTCCGCCTATCATTGAAAATGGGAAGCTCATCTTAAAAGTGAGCCACAATATGGCAGCTAATTTTTCAGCTTTATTACTAGCAAGCTATCATGGTAAGACTACTTATAATGAAGGAATGAGATACATTGGTCAATTCCTTACTCATACTGTACACATTGCTCCCAGTGAAATTTCCTTTGGAGATGCTGCGGGTGGTGGTGAAAATTATGTAACTCCAAGAGCAGTGATTAAGATGCTTGATTATGAGTATCATCTTCCTAAAGAACATTTCGAAAAGTTCATTTATACATTACCAATATTAGGAGTAGACGGCAGTTTAGCTTCGGTTGGCACTCAAACTCTAGCCAAAGGCCATGTTTTTGCTAAAACAGGAACAGGGGTTATTTACAATGCATTACAAGGTAATTTCTTTTTGACTGCTGAAGCATTAGCAGGCTATATACACGCTCAAAACGGCCATTGGTTGGCATTTGTAGTTGTAGTTAATAGTGCTGAACTTAAGAATCTAATGGATAGTAGAGAAGTAGCCAAAGATACTGCAAATATTGCAACAGAAGTTTATAATTCTGTTCATTAAAGTGTTTTGTTGCCTGTCATTCCGAGCGTAGCGAGGAATCTTGTTCAGGCTACATAGGCTTTTTTATGATCCCTCACTTTGTTCGGGATGACAAGCATTGTCATTCCGAGCAACGCGAGGAACCTTTATCAGGCTGCTCGTGCTTTTTTATGATCCCTCATCGTGTTCGGGATGACAGTGAAGGTAACTGAGACCTATCCCCATCAATTATTTCTGCAACAGCGGTAAGTTTATTAAAGTTCACAAGTTTATTAAAATTCATCTGCTTTCCACCAAAAAAAGTGCATTTCAGCGTTTCTGCAGGAGATTGTTCTTTTTCTTTTATTGTAGCAAGAGTTGACTTTGCATTATTACTCACTATTTTTTCTAGAAGTAGAGTCAGTATGGGTAAGAGTAACGTCATTGCAATGAGGGAGGAGTTGTTCATGTTGTCGAATATGGGATAAGGTGAATATACACAAAAAGCGAGCGAAATAGATATTAGTATAAATTGTGCAATACATATAAGTCGAATTTGTTTAAGCTGTTGATTCGCATCTTTCCGCAGCATATCAAATTTCTCAAATTCGTTCGGGAATAATTTGTGTAACGGACTAACTGAGGATATTAGTTGTTGCTGAATTACTTTTTCAAGTTCTGTTTCTGCGATTTTATATCTATTAATAAAACTTTTGAAATCATCTGTTGGCTTAGCGGGCTTCATGTAAACCTTTTGAATTTTCAACGCTAATACTTTGGACTCGCTTTCAGAGCGAGAGGATTTTATAAATTTAATTATTTCGTTAGTTAATTCTGCTGAAATGTTTTCAGAGTTATATGTATTTTCCTCCCACTGACGATTTACAACGACTAACTGTTCTAATACTTTGTTGCTATCATACCAAAGATGAATACTATTGTTAGGATACTGCCTATAATTGTGTGAAGGACAGCTTATGTCATTGTGTCGAGCACAACTTATGAAAGGAATATCCAGATAATATTCAAGGTCAGGTTTAAATTTGAAGTTTGTTCTAAGTTCTTTTTCTAGATTGAGTAGTGTTTCTTGTAATGCACGAAAATATTTTATTAGCTGCACTTGTTCTAACTCTTTGAATGATGTTCGTTTTTTTCTAAATTATCAATGATTAATTGTTTAATTTTCTGATTGATCTCTGTATGGTAAAAAATTGATATATCTAAAATATTTTCTTTAGTCGTAGGGCATATGGGATTTTTTGCTTTCCATTTAAAAATAGCCAATTTTTCAAAAGTTTTTTTAAACCCGTTTATAACATAATAGACAGGGTCAATCATCAATCTTAGAGTAATGGGGCAGATGAGTTCCTGATTATCATTTTCAATTTTAGCTATAATTTAGTTAAATTGCTCTTTATATTTAGGTTTTGAAAAAATATCCTCAATTTCCTTTAGGGTGAAATCTTTTAATAATTCAGCAAGAGGTTTTTGTTGGCTAGGGACATTGCATATACGTTTTTTTCGAATCATAATTGTTGAACTCCAAAATACATTTGTAATTAGTTGCAAGTTTC
>JBGSLN010000180.1:0-3466 GCA_041740675.1 Gammaproteobacteria bacterium
ACATACTTTATTAGTCACTGAAACAGGTGTTGAAGTATTAACTCTTCGTACAGAAGAGTTAGACTTTTATAATTATAATTAATTCAGTAAAGTAATAAAATTAAAATTTTCTTAGAAAAGCACAATGGAGTTAAATGAATGATATTATGTTTAGATGTGGGAAATTCACATATTTATGGTGGGTTATTTAATAATAACAAACTTTGCTTACAATTCCGTCATGATACTAAACAAGCAAGCTCATCTGATCAGCTAGGTATATTTTTGCGGAGCGTTCTTCGTGAAAATGGCCATGACCCATTGTCAATTAAAAAAATTGCTATTTGTTCTGTTGTACCTGCAATTGATTATTCATTACGTTCAGCTTGTGTTAAATATTTTAATAAAGAACCTTTCTATCTACAAGCTGGAGTAAAAACAGGCTTGAAAATCAAATATTATAATCCTCATGAAGTAGGTGCAGATCGAATTAGCAATGCGATTGCAGCTATTCATCAATTTCCTGATAAAAACATTATTATTTTTGATTTTGGTACGGCTACTACCTGCTGTGTTATTAATACTGATCGTGAGTATGTAGGCGGCGCTATCTTTGCTGGTTTGCGTTTATCAATGGAAGCACTGGAACAAAATGCTGCAAAATTATTTCCTGTTGCGATTATGAAGCCTAATATCATTTTAGGGCGCTCTACTCGAGAAAGTATTCAGTCAGGCTTATATTACGCCCAATTAGGCGCAGTCAAAGAACTCATTACACAGATTAAAAGTGAAATTTTTATTAACCAATCTTATAAGGTCTTAGCCACGGGTGGTTTTTCACATTTATTTCAAGAAGAAAAATTATTTACTGCTGTTATTCCTGAATTAGTGTTGCATGGTTTATTGATTGCACTAGAATTAAATTCCTTAGAAATAAGAGGATATTAGATCTTTACATTATCGATCAATCGCACCTCTCCTAACCAAACTGCTGCTAAACGACGCCCCCACTTTTCGTCTACATAATCAACTTTAAATTCAGCGTCGATGAGTTGTTGTTTTATTTCTTCAATTGACAAAGAACTTTGTAATAGTTTTGGGAGGAGTGCAGCTTTTTGTCGTTGCTGTTTTGTTAATCGAGAATTTCTTGAGCTCAGTGCTAACTGATCTTCTGCACGAACGGTTTCACATGCCACAATATTAATCGGTAAAAATAATGCAGTAACCATTTCTTTTATTAATAATAATTGTTGATAATCTTTCTCACCAAAATATGCACGTTGTGGAGAAACTAGATTTAACAACTTCAACACAATTGTTAACATTCCAGTAAAATGTCCGAGTCGAAATTCACCTTCAAAAAATTGGCTCAGTGATGTTTCTATCACTTGAATATGATAATCGTCTGGATACAAGTGTTCTGCTGTAAATAGTAGCAAATGATCTACTTGGCTTTTTTCCAATAACATTCGGTCTTGTTCAATACTACGCGGATATTTCTCAAAATCGGATGCTTGGTTAAATTGTGTGGGATTCACGAAAATGCTTACTACTACAACATCATTTTCAAATCGTGCTCGTTCGCATAAACTTATGTGTCCTTGATGCAGGTTGCCCATGGTTGGTACAAAACCAATTGATTGACCGTGTAATTGCAATCGTAATGCCTGCCATACTCCAATATCAGTAACAATGTTCATGTTCTGGAAACTCTTTGTTATTAACAGCTTGGATAAAATCTTGAATGGCTGTTTGAAATAAAGCTTCGCCATTTAAAAAATGTTTTACAAACTTAGGAGTTAATTCAGAATTTAAACCCAAGAAATCTTGCCACACTAACACCTGACCATCGGTGTCAGGACCTGCTCCAATACCAATAGTAGGGATAGATAACATTTCAGTGATTTCTTTTGCTAATAGCTGTGGGATACATTCTAATACAACTGAAAAACAACCTGCTTCCTGTAGTGCCAATGCATCTTGTTTAATTTGTGCTGCTGTTTCAAGGGTTTTACCCTGCACTTTGTATCCGCCGAATTGATGCACAAACTGTGGCGTCAAGCCCAAATGTCCCATTATTGGAATACCTGATTCTACTAAATGCGTAATTAATTTTAAATTTCCTGAGGCACCTTCAAGTTTGATAGCCTGTGCACCTGCTTGCATTAATATCTGCACTGCTTCAATATTTGATTTTTTGCTTTTTCGATAAGATAGAAACGGAAGATCTGCAATGATAAATTTATTTTCGGCGCCACGACTAACCGCTTGAACATGAAATTGCATCATTTGCAAAGTCGCTGCCACAGTATCTTTACAACCATGCATGGTCATAGCAACACTGTCGCCTACTAATAAACAATCTATTTCTGAACGTGATAATATTCTAGCGCTGGTATAATCGTAACATGTCAGTACTGTTATTTTTTTATTTTCAGCTTTCTTTTTAAAAAATATGTCAACTCTCATCTTCATTCTCTCTTTGAAAAATTTATTACCCTTCATTCAAGACAGATTACTTAAAGATTTTTTATAAGGCTGAACGATCGAATGAGGAGATCGCAGTTGGATTATAGCAGTGATGAGATCTCGTGGTACCTGTCGCATGATCAAGTCCTCTAATTTATACTCTTCACGTTTGAGTTATGAGTATACAGTTCTTTAAAGTAAAACAGTCTCCGCCATTTTGGTCAGAGCTACACTCTCAATTGAGAGCACGGCTAGTCTAGCGTAAAATTAATATTAACAGCAAGCTATTTTTTATGGTTATATTGCAAAATTTTATGTGATTAGAAAATTCAGCTTATATATAACAGTTACCGACTAACTACTTTATGAAGGGCAATAATGCGCATGCTGAACTATAATATTAAGAAGAATAGATATTCTTAAAATTCAAATAATCGTTTAGAACAATTTTTTAAGGCGTATCGCTGAGAAGCGATGAAGACCCTGGGTGGTTTTCACAAAAAACATGCGAATTCATCAGTAGATGATTATATACACATTGGAAATTATGATGGTCAGCACCAAAAATACAATTCTATTGCTAAGCTATGTCTGTATTTCCTCAGTTTCAGCAGCAATGATTACTCCTGCTCTTCCTGCTATTGCTAGCTATTTTCATGTAAACAAAGATGCTCTTGAATGGGTTATCTCAATATTTTTATTTGGTTATGCAATAGGACAATTGATCTATGGGCCATTAGCAAATCGATTTGGTCGATTGACCGCATTACGTGCAGGTTTATTGATTAATCTCATAGGCATATTTTTATGCTTATTATCAGTATGGATAGAGAATTATCCTCTATTGCTCATTGGTCGCTGTATCACAGCTTTAGGTACCGCAGCAGGTATCGTCTGTACCTATACTTTAATCCGAGAATTATTCGATGAAACTAAGGCAAAAATTATTTTATCATTTTCCCTAGTATCTTTTACAGTTGGGATTGGCTTAGCAGTTACATTAGGTGGTTTAATAACC
>JBGSLN010000181.1:0-3508 GCA_041740675.1 Gammaproteobacteria bacterium
ATCTTGACAGAACCATCTTGTACAATACCTCCAATTCTAAACACCTGCCCTTCTGGAGCTTTTCCTGCAAACACTTGGCTAGGTGTGTAATATAAATTAATATTTTGATTCAATGCATAAAGTGCTAAAGCAGCAGCAATGCTAACACCGAAAATAATCAGCAACACCAAGGTTAAACGTTTTTTACGAATTGGATGCATATATGAGTATATTTATTTAATTATTTTTTTATATTGATAAATTGTTGACAATAATAACCCTAGTAAAACTAAAGCAGTAATACCAAAAGCAGACCAAATGTAATCTCCAAATCCACCCATTGCAAAAAAATGCATGATCATGATTGCAGAAACTCCCTTACCCATAGGGTTTTATTTGCACGCTTTATGATTTCTAAGCGCATTCGCATTAATAGAACAATCCCAAAGAAAAATATGAAGGCAAGAATCATCGCTAATAATGGATGTAACATGCTTGGCGCCATCAACGATTTCCCGAATACTTGAATTGTGTCGCCTTGATGTAAAGTATTCCACCAATAAACTGAAAAGTGAATAATTGGAATATTAACAAACCCAACAATTGTAAAAATTCCTGTAGCTTTTGCTGCTAACTCTTTATCTGGAATTGCTTCACGTAAGGCTATTAAACCAAAATAAATGACTAATAAAATTAATTCAGAGGTTAATCGAGCATCCCATACCCAGTAAGTGCCCCACATTGGTTTGCCCCAAATGGCGCCTGTTACTAAAGCTAAAAAGGTGAACCATGCGCCCAATGGAGCAGCTGTTTTAATAATAATATCAGATAATTTAATTTTCCAAATAAATCCAACGATCGCCGCAAATGTCATTAATGAATAAATACCCAAAGACATAAAAGCTGCTGGAACGTGCACGTAGATAATTCTAAAGCCGTCTCCTTGTTGATAATCAGGTGGCGCTAAATAGAGTGCGCCAACTAACCCATAAGAAAATAAACTAATTGCCGCGATGCAGAACCATGGCAATAATCTGCCGGCGTAGTGATAAAAGTATTTAGGAGATCCCCATTTATGAATGAATTGCCGCATGTTTTTTATATTTATAATTTTCATAATCATAAAATGAATGTCTTTAGAATACCACTAATAATTTACACAAATTCTAAGTGCTGCTGCAATAGCCAAAGGACATAAAGTAATTGCTAAGACCAAAAAAGCGCCTAGTAATGCGAGTTGTCCAGCATAAGATAATTCTGTGATAGCTGCAATCATTACGCCGGTTCCAAAAATTAAGATTGGAACATAAAAAGGCAAAATTAATAAGGTTAATAAAATCCCACTACTGCGGAGGCCTACAGTGAGCGCACTGCCTATAGCACCTAAACAACATAAAACTGGGGTACCAAGCAGTAAGCTTAGTAACATGGCAATCGTTTCTCTAACAGGTAATTGAAACATGAAAGCTATTAACGGAGAAATTATAATCAAGGGAATACTTGTCAATAACCAATAGCTGCATACTTTTGCCAAAGCTAAAATACTTAAAGGAGTTCCACTTAAAATCATTTGCTCGAGACTTCCATCCTCGAAATCAGATTTAAATAACTTATCTAGAGAAAGTAAAGTAGCTAATAATGCGGCTACCCAAATTACGCCTGGTGCAATCAATTGTAATATTTTTGTATCAGGGCTGATCGCTAAAGGGAACAAACTAGTCACAATCACAAAAAAAACCAAAGGATTGATTAACTCTTGTTTGGCTCGAAAAGCCAAAGAAAACTCACGACAAATTATTATAAAAAATGACTTTAGCATGATAACTGCAATTCTTTTTTATTGTGAGTTAATGGAGTATCTTGATGGGATGTAAAAATAACCATCCCTCCTTGTTGTTGTTGAGTTTCCATCAAGCTAACTACAAAATTAACTCCTTCTTTATCGATCGCAGTAAAAGGTTCATCTAAAATCCATAGTTTTGCTGGTAACAATACAAGTTTAGCTAAAGCGGCGCGGCGTTTTTGTCCTGCAGACAATTGTCGAAGCGGCAACAAACCTTTATCTATAATCCCTAAAGTGGTTAGAGCATGATTAATTAAGGTATGTTTTTTTCGAAAGTGACAGTAATACGCTAGGTTTTCATAAGCGGTTAAATCGTCTTTAAGTCCAAGCTTATGGCCAATATAATTGATTTGAGCGGCAAATTGTTCTCGAATTGTCTGTATCGGCATATTATTCCAAAGAATTAACCCATTATTGCAAAATGCCAGACCTGCTAATATTCTAAGTAAACTCGTTTTACCCGAGCCATTTACACCACGAATTTGTAGAATCTCTCCTTCGTTTAAAGTGAAATTAATATTTGAGAAGAGTAGTTGTTCACCTTTTTCACAAGTTAGATCTTGAACGGATAAAGTGTTTGGCATTTATTTTAAAACCTATTAGGATCACTCTACTAGTTATTAGAGAGAATGTATCTTATTGGAGTCAAATATGCAATTTATCAGCCATTATGGCATGTTTTTTTTAGAAGTAATTACTTTAGTGGTTGCGATTTTAATTTTGTTTGCTGGAATAATTGCCATAGCAAGTAAAGGCAAGTCTCAACAAAGTGGTAAGATCATTTTGACCAAACTTAATGATAAATTCCAAGCACAACAAGAAGAAATGCAGCACCTTGTTTTAAATAAAACTGAACGAAAAGCACTGCAAAAACAAAAAAAACAAAAGCACAAAGCTGAAAAGATCAATAAAAAAACAGCTGAAGAGAAGCCCAAAAAACGTTTGTTTATCGTGAATTTTATCGGTGATATACGAGCGCATGCAGTTGATGGTTTACGTAAAGAAATCAATGCTCTACTGACTATTGCTACTCCAACAGATGAAGTTTTGATTATTTTAGAAAGTGGTGGTGGTGTTGTACATGGTTATGGCTTAGGTGCGTCGCAATTAGAACGTCTTCGACAGTATAATATTCCATTAACCGTTGCAGTTGATAAAGTGGCTGCTAGTGGTGGATACTTAATGGCTTGTGTGGCTAATACTATTATCGCGGCCCCATTTGCAATTATTGGATCTATAGGCGTGTTAGCGCAAATTCCTAACTTTAATCGATTACTAAAGAAAAATAATATCGATTTTGAACAAATTACTGCAGGAGAATTTAAACGCACATTAACTATGTTTGGTGAAAATACTGATAAAGCGCGTGAAAAAATGCGCGAAGATATTCAAGAAATTCATACCCAATTCAAGGATTACATCGCGACAAACCGGCCAAACGTTAACATCGAAACAGTTGCAACAGGAGAATATTGGTTGGCCGAAAAAGCTTTTCAATTTAATTTAGTGGATAAGTTACAAACTAGCGATGATTATTTACAGGAGAGATGGCAAGAAATTGATTTATTTGAAATAAAGTATCAACCCAAGAAATCATTATCTGAAAAGTTAGGCCACTCAGTCAAATTAATGATGGAAAGGTTTGGTTTGATCGAGGCAGAGGATATGTTTTATCTAAAATAAATT
>JBGSLN010000182.1:0-6448 GCA_041740675.1 Gammaproteobacteria bacterium
TCCTCTGTTTAGAAATTGGATGAGTGGGTGCGTTGTACCGCGTTCTCGCCCATACAAAGGTAATAAATTCGCAAGCTGTTTGCCAAACACATAACTACTTCGGAACAGGTTTTTTTTGTCGAAATGAAAATTATAACAAAATGGCAATTGGTTTAAGTAAGCATGGATTGGCACAAGTTCATGGTCGCTATTTAATGTTTGAAAACCATTATTAATTAATAATGCTTGTAATCGCGTTTCTTTCTCCGCTAAATCTGCTTTATCATTGCCTCGAATATAAACCCCCATCGTAGCAGGAAACAAAAAATTGCCTTTTTCAATCGCAGTTTTTGCAATTTGGCAATCTTCAAAGGTCACTGCCGCTGCAGTGGTATTACTTTTCCTTGCAGTTTCTTCAATCCGGTCTAGATGGTTTTTGACAATTTCTTGCGATTGGATGACCACGGTCAATACAAAGCAAGAACCTTCGGGAAATTTATCAAATAACCCATAACGATAAGTCCCGAACTCACGCTCTCGCGTCAATTGGCCTATGTTCGGTACTTTTGATAAATGTTGGGTAGCAATATAACGGTGCGGCAGGCCGTCAAAATACCACAGCCCTTCTTCAGCATTGCTTTCAGGAACCGCATAAAATAAATTTCCAGCAAAATCATAACCAAAAGGCCGTTCATCTTCATTGGATGAGTAAGGAATTAAATTTAGTAGTGTATCCACGTTGCCGTTGGTGACTGCAGGACGTGGATTAAACCAGCGGATGAGCCAATCACGAAATGCTTTACCGCCTAATCGTTCTACACGAATGCCAACACCATTTAATTTAGCTATAAAACTTGTTGCAACTTGGTTTAAATCTTCCATAGATGATCTGCCGCGCTGCATAGACATTTTCTTTGAATAGTGCCGATAAAAAGCTACACGCACTTTGCGTTCCCCGCCATGAAACTGGCAATCAGTGACTTTATCATCGTGAAATATGCCTCCTAGTTTGCTGAGCCACTGACTATGGTTTTTGATTAACGCTAAATACGACTCGATAAATGGACTGTCTTTAGCTGTGGGTTGAATATAATTTGAAACCGCTTGGTATAAATAATCCATGCTAAATTCATCTTGAACATAAAATTGTAAGATCCAAGGTGATTCGTCATCGCTATACTGTGGAAATACATCTTGAAAAATGCCTTGAAAACCATCACGCAATTGCTGTAAGTAATGTTCCGGTTTTCCTTCCGTCGCCACTAAAGTCATTTCAAATACTGCACCGACGGTCTTATCTTGCAATAAGACCGTCTTAGATTTCTCGTGAAATTCAACCCAAGGTAAATGATGCAAAATAGATGGTGGTAATTGATATTGTTTTATTTTTTCTTTAACTGTTATAGGAGGACTTAACTGTATGTTATTATTTATCATTGGACACTCTTTTAATAGTAAATTAGGGGCGATTATCTATTCTGTTTCAGAATACGATTTCTTCATTTGGTTTATCTGATTTGGAAAAATTTTCTACGTTATCTGGTATGATGTTTTTATTAAATTTTATTTTCGCATTAGATATTTATATAAATTTAATTATCCAACAAAATCTATTTTGGCCATGGCATTTAATGCAAACTAATATCACATTAGGAACTGCCCTCTGTTTTATCGACGTTTTTAGTATCTATATTGCATGGTTATGGCCAGCCATAGAATTAATAATCGAGGAAATCTATGGTTTATTGATAATTTTTTATTTCAAATTTTTATATGTTTCAATATTCCTTATTCTAAAAACAGAGATGGATTAATTAGACAATTAATAAATGATCCTAATTTTTTTGAAACATAAGATTTAAAACGTTATGCACTTGAAAATAACAATTTACCAGCTATGGAACTTTATAAATCTTGGCAATATATACAAAGTACTGTTCAAAATTTTATGAGTTGGACTAGATCATTAATGGTTCTTTATTTTATAGATTATTGGTTAGGAAAAGGATCTTTTGGATATCTTTTTTCTTCAATCTTAAATACTAATTTTTCACGCCATCGCTTTTTATTTATATTTTTTGTATTCATTATTATGTATATGGTTATGATAATAATGAGTTATTGGCTTAATTCTTCAGAAAGAAACTACATTTATATTAAAAATAATTCAGTAATGAACCCTTTAAAGTCTAAGAATACAACAGAATGCTAATAAAAAATGAAATGTGGGAAACTTTATTAAGGTGATTAAAAAAATGGCGTCTCGACGACGCCATGATTAAAATAATTTTTTATAAAATTATTTTAATGCAAAAGTAGCTTGCTTTTCTTGCAACGATGTTTTTGCAATCCTGACCGCTACAAGTTGGTCTTGATAAAATTTACGACAATCTGTAACTATTTTTTTAAAATAATCCGTTTGTGTATTTATACCCAGCTTTTTGCATAACTCATATGAATTCAAATATTCACAATTGCCGCTATGATCATAAGAATAAAGGTGAACGGGAAGTTCTAATGCGCTTCTAAATGCTAATGCAAAGTAAACGCTGGATTTAGACTCTTTGTTAACCAGTAACCCTGTGATGTCTTTTCTTTGATGACGTAAAAATCCTTCGTTCCAAGCCATCGTCACTATTTCATCTGGATTTTCTTGATAATAATAATCAGCTGCATATTCATCGCGAAGTGCAGTTACTGCTTCTTCAATTTCTTCGATAGTGCAATTCCAGCGTTGATCAGAATCTTTTGCACCATTATCATATTTTATTCCAGGTTTAGGTTTTATATTATCCGTTACAATCTCGCGCCGTCCATTATACCACCAATCAATTCGACGATTAAAAGGACGAATAAAAATGCCAAAATTATCTCTTAATCCTCCAAATAATGAAATCGCGAACCCTTCCTTAACATAGGTGCAAGGACTATAGTGTGTATAGTCTATTCTTTTTTGATCATCATGGCCTAATAATTGTTTCCCATCATAATCTTCTCGCCTTGCTAAATATTTTATTTCTTTTTTTGGATCTATAATTCGAACCCAACATCCCGATGTATCAAAGCCCATTGGTTTTAACATAATGATGTCCCTCTCAAAATGTGTAAAAAACTAATTAAAGTTCAATTTTAAAAATAGAGACTATCATACTACTAAATTTTACACTATAGTCAAACTTTGCTTTTTCTGATAGCAACGCATTTTAAAATAGATAGTGAAAATTAGCATTTAAAATCTCAGCTTGCTTTCTTATCAATTTTTAATATAGTTATCACAGATAAAATAGATTTTTTATTTCTTATGGCACGTTTATTAATAATTATTGGCATTCTTTTAATATTGTTAGGTTTACTATGGCCATTGATTCAAAAATTAGGGTTAGGCCATTTACCAGGTGATATTATTATCAAGGGGAAAAATGTTACGTTTTACTTCCCTATCATTACCTGTATTCTTATCAGTATTATTATTTCGATTCTTTTGTGGTTATTCAAAAAATAACTCTCTCGACTTAAAATAATACCCTTAAATTTATTGGCCTTTATTGAATAGTTCTACTTGTTCAAATCAATCACATCCCCAGGCATCGCATAATGCACGTGTGTATACAGCGGAAATACCGTCGAATACCCTGGCACAGGTGCTTTTTCTGTTCCTCTGCCAGCTTCATGCGGATAAACATACATTACGATATTGGGGTTCGGTAATAAAGGAAATTGATTTTGAATTTCATTTTCTTGGGTACGAGTATAAGTGCTTACATTTGGTGTAAATTGTGCAAGCGGCTGTAAATTTTTTCTTAGTTGTTTGAGCGAAGCATTTCCATCAACACCATTAGCATTATCTGTACCATTAATCGCACTGTTATACGCTTGCACCATGGAGACACTGCCTTTGGGCATCTTGCTTGATAACATGGATGAACATCCCGTCAAACTTGCTAACATCAAACTGCTAATCAAGCTGATGGTTAAGGTTTTGTAATGCGTTTTCATAACTGACTTTCCTCGCTGTTGGATTATAATCAATAGGAATTTGTTGTGTAATATTGACCACTACTTTCATCGATCGGCCTGTGGCAACATCAATGTTAGAAACATAGACATAATCAAATGAATTCTGCACACGTTGGTTCCACCATGTTTGTGCCGCTTCCGCTGCTGCAGAACCGCCTTGACCGAGTGCCGCTTCATTCGCACTGCCAATGAGTGTGCGAATACTACCGCCTTCTGGCGTAGTTGAATTGAGATATTGTGCTTGCGACAATGCATTGGCATACCCTGCTGCTCCTGCAAGTCCCATTTGCGCACCTAAAAAAATCCCTGCGTTGCTATGAAATGTGCCTGCAATGCAAGGATTGCCGGTCTGGCTGGATATATAACCCAAAGAACTATTGTCGCCTTTGCTTTCAGTGGTACTAATTGTGCCGTCATTAAAAACAAAGGTAATGCTGTAAACATCACCCCTCGCACAACTGCCTAACATATCGCCGCTGGCTATACCACTCAACACAGCTCCCCTAACACCTGGCATCGGAAATCCATTGGCGGTTAAATTACGCGCTGATAACACAAGCTTAAATTGATACGGTGAAGACAGACTGCCCTCAATGGGAATGCGGCCAACCAGTGGTGTCATCAAAGTCGCTCCAGTTAACGTTGCATTGACAGGTATCGTATAGATGGGTTTTATTTTATTTTTTTTATTTATTGTCCCAGCTAATGACACAGTAGTTTGTTGCAACGAGGGCGATGTGACATTGCTCATCGGTTGGTTTATTAATCCACTGTTTTCATTATTTTTTTCAGCCGCTTTTGACAAATCGGACACCCAGATAAATTTCTCAGGTGTGTTAGTCGGTGTATTCACGGGATAAGTTTGTAAATTTTCTTGGTTTTTTTGTCTCCATTGTTTTTCCCATTGTACTTTTACGTCGTGTTGTGTTTGTTGGTTTTGTGCTTGTATTTTTTGCAGTGCCTCTCGCACCTGGGCTGTCACTGATTTTTTTAATTCTGCTTCTGACGATTGATTGTGTAACTGCAAGGTCTTAACTTCTGTTTGCAACGCTTCATTTTTATGTTCAACTGCTAATAAGTCAGCAGTCACAGTCTTTAAGGCTTCCACTTTATTATCGGCTGAAGCATTGTCATTGATATAATGCACAGGTCGTGTTGTTGTAGTATTTCCTGCAATGGAGATCATAATGACCATCACGATGACGACTGCAATCACTGATCCGCCCATGAATTTTGTGGTAAAGCTTAAATTTTTTAACATACATCCTTCCCTCATTCGGTAAGACAAGATTGTATTGCCTGTGTAAATGGTTTACTTGACACGACAAATAAAGAAGAAGTATCACGTCCCAATGGTGCACCTCGTGCAGCAATTTCGGATTGCGGATAAAAACTGGCTGCCTCCCAATCGCCGCACAATAAACGCGGATCAAGCTGCAATGGCTGGTTTACTAAGTTTTTAATCAATATTGCAGTGACATAGAGATTGCTGTCCTGCCAACTGGCAAGCGGCATCGCAACAGCACTTCCATCATAAAACAGCGGTACAACATGGTTGGTTTCCATCGGAAAACGAGTCATATCAAACCAATTTTTTAATAACCGCGGCGGTGCATAGAGTTGCTGCACTGCAAAACGCACCATTGCTATGTAGCTAACATTTGCATTACTGGCTGGAATTGTATGAGTAGCATGATTAACAACGGTTGGCAGCGCAATATCAATGGCATTATCATCTGCATTAGCCATTGCATGAATATCTAATAAAATAATTTCTCCGCTGGCAAGCTTTGCTTCAACACGCTGCATCGCAAATGGTTTTTTTGCCAATAAATACAGTGTTTGATTATCATTTTCAACCTGTAACACCGACGGCGGCAACAATGCCGTGTTGTAGCCAAACTGCACGGTTGTCGGAAATGAAACAAACCTCTCTTTTCCGACCGGCAACGTTATTTCAATGGGCGCACGCTGCCAGACAATGGTTTCATCCGCTGCAGAAGTAGACAGTACATGATTAAGCATGGTTGGAAAAGTATCAGCAAAAATGCTAACACTTACGCTCATTGTTACCATCATGGAAATAAAAAATAATTTCAGCATTCGATTTAACATATTAAGTCCTCTTTCAAACGATTAGAATTAAACGATGGTCTTGATACGAACAGGACTTTCAGCAAACCCAGCAATCGCCAAGCCCCAAGGGTTTTGTTTTGCATCCACATTAAACCGCACAACTTTTAATGCATAATCCATCTGCACATCTTTTACAATGTTGGCATTACTGTTCATCATTTCTGTTAATTGCATTTTTAGATAAATAATCCATGTACCGTGGCCTAAATATTTGACTTCATCTGATGAGTATTCGCTACCCGCAACGCCTTGCATGACTCTTATTCTGTCTTGCAATTCACCTTGGTTGAGTAAATTATTGTAATCCTGCACCAAC
>JBGSLN010000183.1:0-3075 GCA_041740675.1 Gammaproteobacteria bacterium
CAAATAATAAACTTAAAAAGCCAAATAATAAAAAAAGATTATCCGTAAAATGTTTAATAGAAGTATCTGCTAATAATAATTTAAATCTTAATATTGCAAACATAGCAGTGCTAAGTAATAGCCCCGAAGACAATGCAACAAACAAAATGGGCCCTTCTGTATAAGCATCAGGCAACCAATTATGCAAAGGAAAAAATCCAACTTTAGTACCATATCCAATAAAAAGAAAAATAAATGCTATGGCAAGTAATTTACTGGGCAGTACAGGTACAACCGTGATGAGCGAGGTCCATAATAAACTTTCATCATCGCCTAGAAATTGGTGGGCAGCAAAATAAATAATAACTGTGCCCAATAGCGCAAGCCCCACTCCCACACCACATAAAATTAAATATTTCCAAGCTGCTTCTAATGCGTCAGGGGTTTGATATAAGGCAACTAGCACAACACTCGCAATCGTAGCCAACTCTAATGCAATCCACATCAATCCAATATTATTGCTTAACAATACTAATGATAAACCAAATGTAAATAAGTGGAAAAAGGTGTGATAAAACCGATAAACCAATCGATAAAGTGATGATTTTGTTTCGTTATTTAAATAACTAATTCCGTAAAAGCATGTAGTAGTTGCAATAAAAGTATTAATGCTAAGAAAAAAAGCACTTAATTTGTCACAAAACAGCCATTGGTTAAGAAAAAAAATTGGCTCAGCAGTCTGATAACTATAAATAATTAATGGAATAGCGGAAATAAAACTTAATAATGTTAGTAATACACTATAATAGGCGGCGATTCGTCGATTCGGAATAAAAGGCAAAGTTGCAATCGCAACAATTGAGGGTAGTAAGAACATAAATATGAGGTTCATATTCGCTCCCTCAAATGCTCTAAATGTTCTGTGCTTAATGAGCCATGTGTAATCTGAATACGCGTTAAAAACAACGCAAAAATCATAAAACCAATCAAAATATCAAAACTCATGCCTAATTCAATTAACCAAGGAAAACCACTGGTCAACGATGTCGCTAATAAAAAAATACTATTTTCTAATACTAATAAACCAATGACTTGTGAAATAGCTTTATGTCGCACCACAATAAATAGCATTGCAATTAATGTATTTGCCAGTGCTAATGAAAAACTTATGATTGCAGATTGTCCTACTACTGTTTCTATCTGGTGACTTAATAATAACGAAAAAATAACCAATAAAATACCAATGCCCAATATAGTTGATTTATTTGGCAATAGTTCAATTCGATGTGATAACTTTAAAAAATCTACTAGTTTCCACAACAACCATGGCAGAACAATAACTTTAATAATAAAAGTAATGAGCAAAGAAAGAAATAATTCAAATGTTGATAACCGCGGATTTTTACACACGATATAGATACTTAACATAATATTTTGTAGGATTAATAATTTAACTAAATTAAGAATCCGTGTTTGCATCAGCATCAGAAAGCTAAGCATTATCATGATGCTAACCAAAAAAAATAAAACATTTTGCATCATGACGAACTCCTTAATAATATTGTGATGAGTACTCCAAGTATTGCTAACATAAATGCCCCAGCTAAATAATCAGGTATTTTAAACAATCGCATTTTACTATTAATAGATTCAATCAATGCAATCAATGCCGTTAGAAAAAATAATTTAATGAGGGTGCAGAACAAAGAGAATATAATTGAAAAAAATTCAAAATGGCTACTTAAACCAAAAGGAATAAATAGACAAATGACTAACCCCAAATATATAGTGAACTTTATTGCATTGCCCCATTCTATCAACGCCAAATATCGTCCTGAATATTCTAAAACCATTGCCTCATGAATCATTGTCAATTCTAAATGGGTCGCAGGATTATCAATTGGTATACGACCTGTTTCAGCCATCAATACTAGGATCAAAGCAATCAAAGAGAATAAGACGCTTGGAGAGAATTGCGGATAATTAATGAAATAATGACTCATTTGCGTTAAATATGGCGAATGAGTTAATATTGTAATATTCAAAAAAACAATTAATAGCACCGGCTCAGCCAAACATGCTATAAATATTTCTCGTCGTGCTCCTAAACTACCGAATGCAGTACCTACATCCATTGCTGCTAATGCAAGGATAATCCGTGAAAAAGCAAATAAACCCGTCAACACAATCACATCAATGAATTGATAGGCTAATGTCTGCATCATAATAAATGGTAAAGCGCAGGACGCAGCTATGAGTAAAGTAAAATATATATAAGGTGCAAAACAAAAAAGCCAAGATGCATTTTTTGCTAAAACGGGTTGTTTAATAAAGAGCTTATAAATTGAATAATAAGGCTGTAAGATTGGCTGTGCTGTACGATTTTGCAACCAGCATTTTATTTGTTTCATCCATCCCATTAGCAGTGGTGCAATACAAACCACAATACCTACTTGAACAGCTAATAAAACAACCATTAATAAATGTTGCTTCATGACCAAACTACCCAAGTTAATAAAAGTAACAACGTGATACTTATATAGAGTAAATAGGTATTAATCCGGCCTTGCTGCACCCATTTAGTAATAGACGCTATACGTATGATGAGTCCAACTAAAGGATAATAAAAAATAAACCAAATTTTTTCAGTAATTTGAGATTGATATCTTGGTTTTGCATCCTCAGCGCTAGGCAATCGCAATTTTAAACTAATAAGATGAGAAAATATTTGCTTAAATGGTTGGCCAAATCCTTCGGCAGTATCTTGCATTCTTGAAGTTAACCAGGGATATCCACCATCCCATTTGGGTACATGTCGTGGTTTTGTAGGCGAAAGTTTTTTCAATACTAAAATAATTATTAATAAAACAATCCCTATAATCATTGCTAGAATGAATGGATTAAAACCTCTAGCAATAAGATGTGAGTTTGTGAAATGAATCGCAAATATTGAATTATCTGAAATTGCAGGTTGTAGATGAGGAAAATAATTCATTATCATACTTTGCAGATAAATAATAATTCTTGTCGGAAATAAACCAATCATTACGCACAATCCAGCTAGCCAACTTAAACCAATGTTTTCAAAAATTCCTG
>JBGSLN010000184.1:0-8872 GCA_041740675.1 Gammaproteobacteria bacterium
TATGAATGGCTGAAAAGAGACAGTGCTTTTTTACAGAAATTTGATAGTGTAATCTGGATTTCCTTAGATCATTTAACAACAGATAATTATCCTTCTCGTCAAGATAAGAAATTCTATACGCTGTTTGAGGTTTTGAAGCAGGAATTTTTTTCTTCTGTTCCTTCTATTGATGATGAAACAATAAAAACCTATCTGAACGAAAATAAAATTTTATGGCTTTTAGATGGGTATACTACGCTATCAGATACTATACCGCTACCGTTACAACAAGCAATTGATAGCTTATTAGGTCAAGAATATTGTATTCTCACATCCAAAACTCCATGTTCACAAGGTGAGTATAATCATGATTTAATGATAAAACTAGATGGATTTGATATAGAAGCAATCAAGACTTATAGTTACAAATTTTTTAATAACTTATTCTACCCTGATTTTGAAAATGAAAATATAAACCAAGAATACCTTAGTCAGTCATTAGCTAATAAACTAATCCAATTAGTACAAAGTAATAACAAAATATGGGGCATTTGTCGCATGCCCTTGTATTTAGAAAGTGTTTGTACGATGTACCTTGATAATATTGATCTACCCATACATGCCGATACACTGACCGATTTCTATATAAGACTTTTTGACTGGATTTTACAGGGTTTAAGTGATGCAATAATAGATGAATTGATAAAGCTATCATACTATTGTTTGAAACAGCAGTGTTTTACGTTTTATGATAACCAACTAAATAGTGATGGAATTAACCAATTACTCAGAGTCGGTTTTATAAGGTTAGACACCATTCAGCAGAATAATGATGAGGTAGATAAATTCAGATATGTTTACCGTTTTAATTTCCCAGGTTTTAGAGATTTTTTGGTTGCAAAATATTACATAAAAATTCTAGAAATACCTAAACATTCTGAATCTGAAACAGTTGACTGTATAGAACATCTTAAAAAAAATAAATATCATCCAAATTTTACTCTAATATTTATGTTTATTTCTGGATTATTAAGCTTAGATAAAACCAACAATACTATAAAACAGGATTTTTGGAAATTTATTCAGGAACTTGCAAATGAATCAGATAATCACAAACACCGGCAGCTATTAATGGCTTGCTTAAATGAAGCTAAATTTGAATGCGCGTTACCTGAGCAGGAAAGTTGTATTCAACAATTACAACAATGGGTCAAAGAAATTGAACCCAATTTTTTTGGTAAGATAAATAAAGAATTTTCCAATTTTGGAAATTCAACATTTTCATTTCAGTGGATGTATTTACTTTCAAAATTACATACATCTATTTCCATTTGGTTTGACTATCCCTATTCAATTGATTTATTTTTGCCTTTAATAACCATAACAGATACTGATAAATATATTACAGTAGCAGTAAAAATATTTATTTTGTATATAATGGATTTAATAATAGCTTCAAATAAATCTGCCGATTATTTTAGGCAGAATTTAAAAATAAATAAAAAAATTTCAATAGAAACAGTAAAGAAAATGCTAAAGTTTGAGGTTATACAAAATTTTGAAATAGAGCAAGCTTTTGATGAAATCTGCTGGGGTAATGATAGCGTTATTAAACCTTTCTTTATCAGAATCTTAAATAATAGAATTGTTACAAGAAAACATATTGTTGTAACCCTATTAAAGGAAATTATCAGTGAAGATATCGATCAATTTTTAATAAAAACACGAGAAGAATTTAAAAATGTATTGTTTGAAAAATTTAAAACTACAATCAAACAAATTGTACCTGAGTTTTCGGAAAGGCATGCTATTAATTTACTTGATATTTTAACCTGGATAATAAGCGCAAAAGCCAGATGGGCATTTAAAAATGAACTCATCAGACGAGAAATCATTGAATTTAGTTTGTCACCTAATTTAATAATAGATTTTATACGGTTCCCTATATTTATTATTATAATAATTAGCGTAACAATAGTTGAACTTATAAGTGCAGCTTTGTCACGAGAAGAGCCATTCAAATTCCAAACTCCAGAAATAAAAGATGCTGCATATCTTGTTTTTTTACTAATAATAGGAGTAAGTAAAAATTTGCTAAAAGATTGGATAATAGCTGCATTTACGTATAGAAGTAGAATAAAGGCAATAAAAAAGATTGGTAAGTTTGGCTTTATTGCTTTAGATTGGAACGTCATGGATGATTTACTAGAACTTGCACTTAATGATTTAGATTTTCGAATTATGGGTGCCTCTGCTGAGGTAATAAATGAAATATTAGCGAATCCCACAGATGAATATTTACTAAGAGTAAATAATGCCAAAACCAAAATAGTAAAGAAATTATTAGATATGATTATTGTTGCGCCTGAAATATCAATAAATTCTCAAAATCAACTCGTTTTTTTTGTGAAAAACATTTTTGAAACAATTAGGAAAAAATTATCAATGTTCCAGGATGAACGAGTTACACGTAATGATCGTGCCTTTAAGCTAATTAAAGTATTATGGAATAAACTTGGAAATGAAACGCTGGTTAATGTTTTATTAAATGCTCTGGAAAATGACAAAAATATAGAGGTAAGAGAAAATGTTGCTGCAGTGTTAAGAGAAATTAATTTAGAAAATATTGGTCTTGAAGATGTTGTTAAAAGATTATTGGAGAATCATTCAAAAAATTTAAACACTCAATATAAACAAGAGCAGCTTAAAGATTTCTATTGGATATTTTTGGCGCCGATTTTATTTATCTATTTTCCTAAATATTTTTTTGAATTTGAAATGCATTGGTTTTTGTTTGCTTATTTATCTTTAGAAACTCACACATTTTTTTCTTTATATGCGTCAATTATTAAAAATACAGCTTGGACACTAGGCCGCTTAATAGCACTTAAGCCCGACCGTCATTTAACGGAGACAGCGATATTGCAACAAGTTGTTCCTCCAGCTTTATTAAATGCTAATTCTTATTTTGAAAGAATTGAAACAATTGCAAACCCTGAACAGCAGATTATAGAACTCGTTAATAAATTAGTGGGTTTTACAAAAAAAAATAATGATGAACCGGATGAACTAAAGACATTAGGTGAAATTGGAGCAGCTCTTGTTAAAAAAAAGGATGTTATTTATCTATCCTATATTTTAGGGGCATTATGCAGTTTATTATTAACTGATTTTTATGATTATCCCCGTAAAAAAATTATTAAATTACTACCTACGTTTATTAATGTAAAAAACGGTCCTGTAGTGCTAAATTATTTGCTCCAAGCAAGGAAAAAATTTTCCACTTTAAATAAAGATCTTGTTGAAGCAATGACAATAATTTGTAAAGATTTCATATATTATCCATTCTTGGAAGATTTATGCGAAACATATGAAAATGATCAAGATATAGATTTAAAAGAATTGCTTATAGGGTTGTCGCTTGAAGTATTGCCATATTGTTTAAGATATTCGAACCATGATTTTTCATATTTTTTAGCCTTGGGCATTACCAGAGGAGACTATAATATAACCTATTCAGATACAGAATTAACTATAGATGATGGCAAGTATCGGCTACATTTTTTGTTAACAGAACCTAATAACCATAGGATCCATCTATTTATTGCCGCCTTACAAGCACAAGCTCAAAATAAGAAAAATCCCCTATATTTTTATCAAAATAATTTTGATGTTAATGTATTTCGAAAAGATTCATTACAAAATGAAAAAGACTTACGGTCAAATATCAATTTTTCAAATCAGCAAATAGAATCGTTAAAACCTCATCTAGTATTTGTGAAATCTGTATTTGATGAATATTTTCATGATAAATATTTTTATAATGCTGAAGAATATAAACAAGTCGATGATACTTTTTCATACAAATATGCTGTTATTGTCTGGGCGCTATTATTATTAACTTTAGCATTGCTAAAATTCAGATGGAACATTGACATTTTTAAAAAATTTGGTTCTTTTACAGAAGATGTTGGTTTTTCTTTTACAATTCCGTTACTATATTTATTTATTTTTGCTCAAAAAATAGTATCAAAAATATTCACAAGAACGCCTCCAAAAGAAATAAAACCGCCCATTCAAGATCCTTCGAAAAAATATTTTACTGAAGAATTAGTACGTACTTTCCCAAAAATTGATGAAAAAATTGACGCTTCTAATTTTGAAACTATAGAAAAATTAAATGCTTTTGAGAAAAAGCGTAATAAATCTTCAACAAAAGCAAAAAAAGAGAACACTAGCGCACAAACTCTTCGAGATAGAGGCGCTGCGTCACGTCATACGGACGTAGACGGTATAGTAGAAATAAATGAGCCCCAAAAGACTTCATCTCGCAAAGGTTATGAACAATTTGGCTTTTTCACTTTAAAAGAAGAAGAAAAAGTGGGTATTACTACTGTACCAGAAACAAATAAATTTGGTAGAGCTAAAAGCCATGACGCCAAAAAAATTGTTGTAGCTTCTAGATCAAACTCGTTTTCTTTAGATAAACCTGCAGTTTTCTTTTCTCGGCCTAAGAAAAGTAATTTTGCAGGGCAAGAGATTTTAGAAATCAATAGCCATAACAATAATAGCGGCTTGTTTGCATTGGTTTTAGGAATTAAGATGGAATTAAACAAGCGCGATAACTTTAAAGAATACATAGAGTTAACTTCATTGCTTGATTCGATTTCAGAAAAGGATTTGCAGCAAACTTTAGTCAGCACGGCAAAAATAGAAGAAGTATTACGAGAAGAAATAAAATTGGCGCTTAAAGCAGATGCTGCTTATAAATTAAATTGTCAGATTAATTTTATTGATTATTGTTATCGTTTTCTTGCAAATGTTCTAAAGTCAGGAAAAATGGTGTCATTTGAAAAATCTAATACATTATTTTTAACAACTTTATCTGAAAAATGGAAGCAAATAGTTAGAGAAGTTGATCTTCATCAAGTTAATTTATTACAAGAATTGCAGCCCATAGAGCAGGAAACAATAAATGCTTTTTGTGCTCGGCTTATAAAAGCCATTAATGATATTGAAATGGAAAGCAACACTAAAATTTTAAAAAATTTGTTTCCAATTAATAATCGTGGCATAACACTACTTGAACTTATTAATTACCAAAGAATATATAAAGCAGCATGCCAGCAGATAACAGACGAAGAAGGCACCAAACGACAGAAGCAATTAGACAAACTTATAAAAGGGTTTTTTGATACAGCGAGTGCTAGCTTGCTTAAAACTAAAGAAAAAACCTTAGAAGAATTCATCGAAGTTTTATTTAAATTAGCTTTATTTAACACTAAAAAATTTGATCAAAATGATAAACTTAGTCAATCAACAGAAATAGAAGAACAATTACAAAAAGACATTATCAATAATGCAATAGTTTTATTTGCTAAATATCATCTTCTTTCAGATGGTTGGGAAGAAATTTATCATAACTATTATGAATATATTAGAGGCAATTCAACCATGCTAACGAAAGAAGAATTAGGGTGCTTAGCGGACTATTGGAGAGTACGGTTAACCATAAATTTTAGTAATGGAAGCGTATTTGAGACAGATGAGAAAGCTACTAAGACGTTAAAAAATCCTTTGCATGTAACGTTATTATATAAAATTTTAGAAAATCATTGGCAAGTAATATTAGCGCCCAATAAGGCACAATTGGTACAAGAAGTTCAAATACAAGAAAAAAATGAAAATGGAAGTAATATTAAACATTGGCGAAAATCGATCTAAAATATAGCGCCACAACTACCTAAATTTGTAACAATCGATCGAATATTTCAATAAGTTTATTTTTATAATATATGGTTATTCATTAAAAATAAAATTACTTTCAAATTAATTTGAATTTAAAAGTAATTTTTTATTGTAAATATTTAAATAAATTTAATGGCTTACCTGCAATTTAATTTTAAATTATTTTAACTTATATTTAATTTATTTTTCTCAAAATTTCCGTAGAATCTGCAATAATCTATTTTTTAAACATAACCTGATGATTTGTAGTGAATTTTTTTTAATGCAACCATGTTGCGACAGGTGTGGTGCCCTCAATACCGCGGAGGCGTAACTATGAACAACTAACTCAATCTCAAGTATTTTTTATCAATAAAGAACAGCAGATTTTTAAGATCTTGTTTGTATCGATTGTCACAAATTTTGTGACAAAATAATATTTTTTTCATAACACCATAGGAGCATAACAATGGCATTAATTACTAAACCATTAGATCCACCTCAAAAAGATCAATTTCGTATTCGGCTTGCCAAAAATATTTATGAGCATATTAATGCTTATTGTCAATGGCAAGGGTTAAGCCTGGATTATTTTCTAGAACAAGCAGCGCTGGAAGTATTTAAAAAGGATAAAGATTGGAAAGAACACCGCGGCAATCTTAATTTACCTACAATTGAAGTAGATTAAAATTTATTAGTTGTAGTGTAGTAGCAACCAGCTAAGTTCTGGTTGCTACTCAATTGGCACGTTATACGATTAAAAACTCATTAATTTTTTCTATTAAAATGTATGTCCGATTTCGACTCTTGGCGTTTAGCATACGCACCCAAGCCATGCGAGTAGGGCTCCATTTAAAGCCATAAGTGCGCATAGCTTGGCAAATTTCAGAACTTGGTTTTTTATTAAATTCGAAATAGATACGATTGTCTTCTTTATTTTCTGTGACTGTATAACCGTTACCATGAATGGGGTCTTTTGCAGGTTCTGCCTGCACTTTTTCAAGCTGAGCTATCCTCGCTTTAATCCGGCGAATTTCGGCGCTGTTATTCGTTAGATAAAAACTAGGATAGGGTTGATTGTACCGGAAACGTTCCATATCGATTTTAATATTTAATTTGTCATCATCTGTCAAAGTATTTATTGCATCAATATTGCCATTTTTATGATATGTTACGTTGATATGTTTCATTTGTTCTTGCTTTTCTTCAAGGCCAGCTAACTTAATTTTTAATTTTTTGACTGCAGTTTCATCATCAGATGAAATCGCCTTACTGTTTGAGGTAGCTTTCTGATGAAAGTATTCAGCTTTTTGGTTCAATTCACAAATTTTTTCTATACGTTTGTGAGAGCGTGCTAATGCAGAACGGTGTCTTTTTTCGCTGTGATGCCCTACAAGGACAGGCTGGCCAGCTGGTATTGCATCTATTTGCTGACAATCATAAACATATAATTGCTGTGCTTGTGTTTCCAATTTTTTAGCTATTTCAGCATAGCGGGATTTTTTTGCGGCTTGTTTTAGTTCATATTGAGTCATAAATTTCTCCATGTACCATTTCGGTTTTGTTAGAAGGTTGTGGGAACCATAAAATGTTCCCACGTGCTTAGTTTAAATATTACTATGCGCGCTAAAGTGCGATAATTTATAGTAAAGCGTTTCTAGAGGTTCATACCATTTCCTTTCTATAAATTTATTTCCATCATTAGTTGTCAAGTTATATAGTAGGTGTCCTAGTTCGTGGCAAAGTTGTTTTTTTGTGCAAATGATAGATCGCGTACTTTTTTGATAGCGTACTTGAATATCATTTAAATTGATTTCATCATGATACTGCAAAGCATAGGCCAATTTATTTGAAACTACAGCGTACCATAGCATTCGGCCTATAAATTTTTCAGCGATTTGCTCCATATCAACAGGTTTATTAAAATCATAAAATCTCATTGCATAATGTGAAAAATGAGGCGAGTCACTGAGAATTTGTACGACATCTTCATGATGACAGCGCATCATGTCAATTAACGTATCAATTTGGATTTGATCAAAAGATATAACAGACATTTTATTTCTCCTCTACCATTACGGTTTGTTTTTATTATTAACTAGCCTAATGCTAGTTAATAAAGTAATTATATGTGTCTTCTTAATAATTGTCAATAATTATTGATTAATAATTTTCTATTGTTTTAAATAATTCTATGAAATTTTTTAATCAAAAATTATTAGAACTTATATGGATACTATGCTAGTCTTTTATGGATATATTTATAACTAAGAAATCTAAAAAGTTAAACATTTTTGGTTTGAACAGTTTTTTCAACAAGTGAGCATCTAATGATTGATATCGTAACTATTCGATCAAAAAATAAAGGGATCCGTGTTGATATTTATCGACGGTTTCGCAATCATAATCCCAGCACCAATAGGGTAGAACACACTAAAGAACAAATCGGCTCCTTTAAATTAACGGCTGATTATAGCTATCCTGCCGAATTAGATGCGATATTAGAACCAGATGAAATTATGCAATTAAAGAATTGGCTAGCGGATACCAAATTTGCTGCACATTTTAATGAGGAAGCAGACACATTAGCAAAATTCCCCATTAAAATGCCGCAAAAGCTTTATGATGCTTATGTGGCTTTGGCTGAAGAAGCAAAAAAAGTAGGCATTGATTTTGTGCTTAATCAAATTATGCTGGATTCATTGCTACATAAAGCCAAATTGATAGAGCAAAAAATTAATAAGTTACAAAAAACACCTTGTAATATCTTAGAAAGGGTAGGCGTCCAAACAACTCAAATAATGAATGATGAAGAGTACCAACGCTTATTAGATCCCAAAAGTCGAGTGTTATTTCAAGCAATATTAGACCTTAAGCAACCTATTAGTAAGAGTTGCGGAGAATTTGAAGCAATTGCACGCAATTACGGCAAAAATAAAGAACGTATCTCAGCCATGCAATTGAGAGAGTGGGCGGGTATATTGCCTGATCGCAAATTGAAAAAGGCCAATCGATGGGTTTATGCAGCCGCGATTGATTTATTGCTTTCTCATCAAAAAAATCCATTAGACATAGCACCACCTGAGCGTGTTACTGAATATTGGATCGTTCAATATCAGCCTCAATTTACTTTAGAGCAAGCTAAAAAAGAATTTATTAAACTTTT
>JBGSLN010000185.1:0-6332 GCA_041740675.1 Gammaproteobacteria bacterium
CCAATCTTTTCGGGATTGGCTCATCCGTTGGTTTAATCCTCGACCTGTCATCACTGAGGGCAATGTCGATGCATTATTAAATTTAATTCCCTATACAGACAATAAAGAAGAACGTCCTTTTGGTTATGATTTTGCGGAAAACTTATTTTATTCTGTGCCTGAAAGTAATACAGAAGAAGGCACTTGGATGTTTGATGGGGTGCCACACCGTTATATTGCGATTCAACATTTATCAAAAGTGCCCAGCATTGGTCAACTCACACTTGAACGTAGCTTTGGCGTTTACCGTTATGGGTTATTGGATAAATTTCCTGAAGGTTCTTGTTTTGTATTAACCGTCGTTATTCAGTCGCAAGAAATTGTCAAAAATCATTTAGAACGGATTGAAGAAGGTGCAAGAAAAAGTCACAGCACGGCAGCTGCAATTACGTTTGATGATTGTCAAATTGCAAAGAAAGCCATTGAAAAAGGCAATTACTTATTTCCTGCTACCATGGGTGTCTATCTTCGCGGCAAGGATAAAAATGATTTAGCTGAAAAAGAAGTGATGGTAGAAGCATTACTGATTAACAATGGTTTTCAAGCATTAAAAGGCGATCATGAATTGGTGCCAATTCACGCTTACTTAAATCACTTGCCATTTTGTTACAATTTTACGTTTGATAAAAAAAATCTTTTTCGAAGCGGCTATGTGTTTGGTAAACAGCTCGCTAATTTATTACCGCTCTATGGGCGGGAACGGGGAACGCAGCATCCACTTATTCAATTTTTAAATCGGGGTGGGGAAAGTTTTTGTATCGATCCCTTTAATCCAGCTGACAAAGATAATAACAGCCATTTATTGCTATTAGGTTCAACCGGTTCAGGAAAATCCGCAACCAGCACAGATTTACTGATTAAGCTCATGGGGACCTATCGGCCTTATTTAGTGATGGTAGACGCAGGTAATTCATTTCACCTGCTCAAAGATTTTTTTGCAGAGCAGGGACTTTCTGTTCACCACGTCACAGTTACCTTAGACCATCCGCCGATATTAAATCCCTTTGTGGAAAGTGAGGCGATGTTAAAGCAAATCGATGCGATGGGAGTTGTATCTGAACCCACGCTTTTCAAACTGGGAGCACGTTTAGAAGATGATATTAAAGAGATGAAGAACAAAAAATCCAATTTAACTAATGATAATGATGATAGTACACGCGATTACCTAGGTGAAATGGCATTGGCTGCACAATTGATGATTACCGGAGGCGAGAAAAAAGAACAAGAAAATATTACACGGCAAGATCGAATGTTAATTCTAGAAGCATTAATTGGTGCAGCACGTTTTGCTAAATCCCAAGGTTACAACCAAATGATCGCGGACGATGTGGTCATGATGTTACGAACAATGGCAGATGAATTAGAACAGCAACATAAAGAAGTAGAAAAGCAAACACGGTTACGCTCTATGGCAGACAGTATGGCATTTTTTACCAAAGATACGATTGCAAGCCGAGTATTTAATCGACGCGGTGACGCTTGGCCAGATGCTGATGTCATTTTATTTGAGCAAGGACTATTTAAAGATGAAGGCTACGACGCGCATAATGCCTTGGCCTTTATGAGCCTCATGTCCCGCACGATGGCGAAAGCTGAGCAGCGACAATTCCAGGAGCGCTTTACCGTTTTTTTTGGCGATGAAATCCACACCATCACTAAAAATTTACTGACCGTTATTTATTTAACGAAATGCGCCAAGATGTCACGTAAATTTGGTTTATGGTTGTGGCTTGCCACTCAAAATGTGGCAGACTTTCCGCAAGAAGCCCGCAAAATTTTATCGATGATAGAATTTTGGATTTGTTTGGGTATGAGTGAAGCGGAAATGAAATCGATTGAAGAATTTCGAAAATTAACTGAAGAAGAACGGGAATTATTTCGGTCAGTTAGAAAAGCTGCCAAAAAATATGTAGAAGGCGTTTTGCTATGTCCACGAGTTAAAGCACTCTTTCGCAATGTGCCGCCACGGTTAAGTTTGGCCTTGGCAATGACCGAAAAACATGAGAAAGCAGAGCGCAGAAAATTAATGGAGCACTATCACATTACGGAATTAGAAGCAGCAAAGAGGGTGGCAAGGCAAATGGAAAATTAGCCATTAATAATCAGCTGCAAGTAAAATGGTTAAGTAGTTTTATTAATTTCCTTTACAATAGTATCCTAGGAAACTATAATGAATAAAATGGAGTCACAAAAATGGCTAAAGTTCAAAAAGTTCAACCACATGTTAGCAGTCTAAATGCCCATACGGGTTTTTGGCTAAGATTGCTTTCTAATCATGTTTCTCATGCATTTGCACGAAAGTTGGAAGCAAGCGGCGTTACCGTGGCGGAATGGGTTATATTACGAGAAATGTACGGGAATAATGAAACGATTGCGCCGAGTATTGTTGCACAACTTACCGGCCTTACAAGGGGAGCTGTCTCTAAGTTGATTGACAGGCTTTTACATAAGAAGCTGGTAACACGGAAAGCATCCTCTGCTGATAGACGGTTTCAGAACGTTACACTTACTGCAGTAGCAATTAAGCTTGTGCCAAAACTTGCAGCACTGGCTGATAAAAATGATGAAGAGTTTTTTTCCGTGTTAACCACAGCGGAACAAAAAAAGCTTTTGGTACTCCTAAAAAAAACGGTCAGTGGTCATAAGCTCACAACGTTTCCCATTAATTAAGAGAGAACAGCATGAATATTGCAGTGATACAAGAAATTATGTATCAATCCTTAGCAGGAACAATAACTTTTCCGCAAGTGGTTGGAAAATTATTAAATGAAGGCATTGAAGCTTACCACGTTGATTTAATTCTTGGAGAAAATCGTTATTATCAGGCAAATGGAGAAGCACATGTGGAACCCACTCCTTTTGAACATTCAATTGCCGCGCAAACATTTTCATCCATTGAAGTAGCGTTCGCGATAAAGTCCATTCAAATAGGGCAGATTGATTATCAAGAATTCTTAAGAAAAATTCTGGCTGCAGGAACAGTTTATTATATTGCTTATTTAAGTGGTAGAAAGGTCATCTATTTTGGACGAAATGGAGATCTTCATATTGAACCATTTTCTACAGCAAAATAGCAGTCATTATTATTGACGCTTCGGCGCCTTGGTTATATTAATGGGTCAGTCAAATACTCGCATTTAATTTTTTCTTATTATCAAAAAAATCTTCTCTCGTAAACGTAAAGTTAAAGTTTATCTACAGAAATACAAATTAAAATCCAAATTCTACAATAGAGGTATTTCATGCACTTATTTTTACGAAATATTGTTTTCACGGCAGCGTGTGTATTAGCCCCCCAAATTTATGCAAATGGCAACACCATCAATTCCGTTGAGATTATTCAAGATACATTAAGTGGCATGTTGAATTGTTTACATTATAAAGTCGTAGGCATGTGTTTCTGGTTTAAATGCTCGCCAACGGGTTGCGGTGTGGAAACCACCTTGAAACTCGATCACTATTTGCCGGATGCTGTTGTTACAGTGTATACCAAACCAACTAATAATCCCTGGGTTTTTGCAAAAACCGTTGTCGATCCACCCGCTTATAAAATTGGTCAATTACAATTACAGCAGTTAAATGGCATGCGGATGGGCTTTGGCGATGAACACGATAATTCCAGCGTTGATTTAAATAATCGATTTCATGAAGTCGATATGATTGGCAACCCTGCATTAATGCTATTAAATAAATATAATTTTCTATTGCCCAGTACAGCTACGGCCTATATGCCTTATTACAGTTCATTATTGGATGCAGAAGGATGGCGGTTTCCTGGATTAGAACGGTTTTATCCAGGCAGTGAAATTCCAGGGCTGCATGACATTGGCAGAATGATTTTACACGATTGGGGGAGCCTTTATCCGCGCAACGGTTTTGTCAATCAACCCGATGACGCTAAAGCCGCTGCAGTAGCTGCACTGCGAGCATCCACTATGATCACTGCGATAGGGCAACCGCATCTGTATACGCCATTATCTAATGTGTGTGGTAACCATTGCAAGGCGGATGCCGTCAAAGAAAATAGCACAGTCAGTCAATATCAAATGGTTTATCCGACTGTGGAAAACCAATGTGTGGTATTTGGTGGCAGTGATACTGCAAGTTTACGTCCTTGGGAAAGCGCTGCTGCCATTAAAGGCCATGATCGGTATGTGTGGATTTTATGGCGACATTATCATGGTTGTGTGCCGGATGAGGGAGCGAAGTATCTTGGCAGTATGAATTTTAATGGATAAACTTTTAAAAGAAAAAGTGTATAAAAAAATTATGTTGCCACATGTAAAGAGGATAAGAATTTAAGGTGAACATTTAGTTAAAAAACGATATTATATTTAATGTTAGCTTACTTGTGGAAATGAAAAGATTGTTAACTGGAATGTATCAGCATTTAGTTTCTAAATGAAGTATTAATAATGAAATAGCCTTATAGGAGATATGATGAGTTTTTTGAAAAACATATTCAAAAAAAAGCCAAAAATTAGTAACAAATCTGCTGAAAAATTAAAGACTCCAAAAGATGTTCAATCTAAACAAAATGACTTTATTCAACTTTATGATGAAAATGGACGTGAATTGAGTGTAAGCAGAGAAGAATGGCGAAATAATGTATTACCAAAAAACATAAAATCAAATTGGAATATTCCTGATGATTTATATTCAACAATCCTATGGGCATCTAAGGATGGTTTTTATCAAGATATATTAGAAGCAACAAAGCATTTATTATTGATAGATCCAAATCAAGAGCGTTCTACGGTACTGTGCGCTCACGTATTAATGAACATGAATCAATCGAAAAAGGCTGAGAAATTATTAAATGATTATATTCGAAAATCTGGCGAGACATGTCTTATTTTAACTCATCTAGCAAAAATTTATTATGATACAAATAAACGGAAATCATTAGAGCTCTTGAAACGAGCTAATGAATTAGATCCGAATCAACAAAATACATTGGGATGGTTATTAGCTGAAAAAAAAGAAAGCGACGGAGAGCAAGCGTATATTAATGCATTGGAAATATACGCAAAAAATGATAATGGTTGGTTAGCTAAATTGTGGTTGGCAAAGTACTATGTTGCACAAAAGCAGTTAAATATTGCTATGCCTTTATATTTAGATCTTATTGGAAAAGCGAGGGATCAATATAACGTACTTATGGATATATCAGGTACTTTAGGTGAAAATGGGTATATCAAAGAACTTATTGATTTGATATATCCAAACTATAATCCTGAAAAGCATGAAATAACGATCGGATTGAATTTATTACAAGCTTGTTTGGAATCAAAAAATAGAATTATAGGTGAAAAGTTATTACATAGATTGTATCAGCTTAACCTTCCTCCCTATAAAAAACATTTATTATATTATTCAGATCAATTCGAAAAGCTTTTTCAGGAATCGCAGCAAATGCCCAAAGCGCAAGTAAAATTTGGTTCGTTCATTGTTGAAAACCCATTGTGGTTTTATAATCTATCAGAACCAACATGGTTAACTGAGAAACCTTATTCTTCTCTTAAAAATATAACTTTTATTCCATTTACCGTGGAAAAAATACTCGCTGATGAACCAAGGATACAACCTACTGATGTAACTGGACGATTCTCAAGAGCCATTCCATTATTTTTAGCAGAAAATATTTTTATGAGAACTCATTTTGGAGTCAAATATATACAAACATTGGCAAATGGTCTTCCTGCAGTGTTTACCAGAGAATTTGATTTTGCAAGCTTATCTCAATTCATTAATGCTAGCGACCAATATTTGGTTTCTGGAAAAATAAAATATCAAGATCAAACTTTATTTATTACATTGAATATTTGGGATTGTAATTCTGAGCAATTGATTAATGAATCTCATTGGGAAACATCTGAAGATGCTTTCGGCGAAGTATTAATGAGGATAAAAAAACATTTTATTAATAATGTGCTTCATTTAAACTTGAGCCAAGTGCAGAATAGTTACCCATATTATGAAGAACCAGCGATTTATGATTGTGTCAATTATTTAGTAGCTTTAGAACATTTATTGTTAATAATAGTAAGTACAAACATGAATAAAGATACAAGCATAATATATGGCGAACGTCATATTATTGAAAATTTATTGTCACTTGCATTATATACGAAAAATTCAGAAATAGGAAAAATTATGCTTTTATCTGGATTATCTTCATTGAAAAAATGCGGTTCAAATATTTATACTGAATTCAAAGGCTCCGTTTTGAAGCTATTAACAAAAGAATTTAATGAAAAGTCAGTCTTTGATTTATTATCGATATACATTTA
>JBGSLN010000186.1:0-3506 GCA_041740675.1 Gammaproteobacteria bacterium
CTTAAATCGATAGCAATAATATTTTTTTTACTAACTTTTTCTGAAATTTTCTTGCTATAGCCTTCAAACTTTATAACTTTTTCATTTATTCCATGTGTGACTCTTTGCATTAAATATTCTATTAAATTAGAATTGTTGCTATTATTTTCTCTAGGTTCGGCATGAACATCTTTATTAATTGTTAAATGATTGGCAGTATTATTTATCCTAGTTAACCCATCTTCACCTACATTGGGACATATAACTTCAATAAGCAACTTCTCATGGTTATATTTCATCTGAAAATCAGGACCAATATTTTTACCATGTTCTTTATCACTAAATCTCTTTATAATTACATTTTCATCTGTTGTTTTTAATAGACCTACTAATTTTAGTTCAGCAAAAATTTGAGCAAATTTTGACCTTGCATCCTCTAAATGCTTCACCTGATCATATTTTTGTAATAGCTCATTTTTAAAAGACCATTTTCGAGCTGGATTACATATTTCTAAACAAGTAGAAAACTGATCAGACATTTCTTCTAAAAATGCTCTTTTAGCTTCTTTTATAGTCTTGAAATTTTGCATTTTAATAATTTTCAATTAAATTAGACAACAGTTTAATGCATTTACTACAATAGTATAAAATATTTATCGAAATTTCTTCCAAAAGTTACTGTATTGAACAATAAGAAATTGAAATTTATAAATTCACATTGCAAGTATTAAATTAAATTTAAGAACAACTAAATTATTCTTCAATAGGGACATAGCCTAATTCTTTAAACGCTTCTTTGAACAAGATAAACCTTTCTAGACTAGGAGGCAAATTTTCATATTGATCACAAATTTTATCGTAGTCACGTTCAGCTATAAATTGAGCATCTTGCCAATCAGGCAGACAACTGTTTACCCTTAGCATCATAAAATGCATGTTCTGTACCTTGCCAGGAAAAGGCAAACCGGCATAACAACCAATCGCTGGAGCAAACAATCTGCCGACTGGATGGTAGCCAGGTGCAAAAAAGCCAATTTCGTCTTCAATTTCAGGTTTCATGATTATGAGTCCAACAATTTATAACCTCAATTATACTATAAAGGATTTTCGAAAACGTCTACATTAGCTAGCTTCCTGCCCACATGTTCAATCAATATTTCCATTTTTCTAATTACTAAAATTCATACTGCCAAGATACTTAGCTCCCTTATCCGGTACACATCCGTGATAATGCCGCCATAAAATCCAAACGTAGCGATTATCGCCTTTGTTTGCCGCATCACTTTCCCAAGGCCGTACACTCATTGCATCACTGCCGCCAAACACGACACACTGATTTTCAACCTTGGGATAAATCATTTGATATTGGCTCACTGTGCTATTTTCTTTGATGGCATCTGCCTTGCAATGGTTACCACACACATTAGATAATGGGGCATACAAATGCGGTTGCCCTATCGCAGTGATAATGGTGGATGCTCGCAGTGCATCCACAGCAGCCGCCTTAGCATCATCTGGTTGGTTCACAAAACCATTGCGCGGATAGAGGCTGCCCCAATCATGCAGAATGATCGTACCGATATCATGCAAACCTGGAATTTCGCTGCCTAGATAAAATCGTTCTAATCCAGGAAAACGCCAACCTTGTGCATCCAATAACGAACTGTAATAAGGCATGTATGGGTTTGCTGTACTTGGCAGTAATACATTATAAATGCTTAATACTGCTAATGCAGGATTGCCAATAATATCTACCTCATGAAATCGATTATTCAAATCAATGCTGGCATTATCGTGTTCATCACCAAAACCCATGTTCATGCCATCAAATTGCTGCAGCTGTAATTCGCCGATTCGGTACGCTGCCGGATCGACAATCATTTTAGCAAAGTCCCATGGATTATTATTGGGTTTGGTATAAACGCTTACCACCTCATCAGGAAGAGTATGATCTAATTTCAATGTGGTTTGAACACCACAGCCTTTGACTGAACATTTAAACCAAAAACACATGCCAACGATTTTATAATGCAGGCAATGCGAAATGCCTTTCAGCGTATCTTCAATGACATTTGCTGAATTAATAGTACTACTATTGGCAAATGATTGGTTTGTCGAGATAATACATGAAGTACTGAATACTATGCTTAGCAAGATTTTTTTCATAATTGCTCCTGGTAAAAGTTTTTTTATTTTTCCATTTGCCTTGCAACCATCTTTGCCGCTTCCAATTCCGAAATTTGATATTGCTCCATCAATTTTCTGCGTTCCGCCTTTTCATGTTTTTCAGTCATCGCCAGTGCTAAACTTAACCGTGGCGGCACATTTCTTACTAATGCTTTCACCCTTTGGCACAGTAATACAATTTCGGCATATTTTTTTGCAGCTTTACGGGAAGAGCGAAAGAGGTTTCTCTCTTCTTCGCTGAGAGGGCGAAATTCTTCAATCGCTTTCATTTCCGCTTCACTCATACCTAAGCAAAGCCAAAACTCTATCATTGATAACATTTTTTTCGCATCAAGAGGAAAATCAGATACATTCTGCGTTGCCAACCATAACCATAAACCAAATTTACGTGACATCTTGGCACATTTAGTCAAGTAAATAACGGTCAACAAATTTTTAGTGAGTGTATGGATTTCATCGCCGTAGACCACCGTAAAACGTTCTTGAAATTGTCGCTGCTCAGCTTTCGCCATGGTACGTGACATTAAACCCATGAATGCTAATGCATTATGTGCTTCATAGCCTTCATCTTTAAACAGCCCTTGCTCAAACAAGATGATATCTGCATCAGGCCATGCTTCCCCTCGTTGATTAAATACACGGCCAGCAATGGTATCTTTAGTAAAAAATGCCATGCTGTCAGCCATCGAACGCAAGCGCATTTGTTTTTCAATTTCTTTATTTTGTTGTTCCAGTTCTAATGCCATGGTACGCAAAGCTAAAATGACATCATCGGCAATCATTTGATTAAACCCTTTAGCTTTTGCATCACGTGCACCGAAAATTATGCTCTCTAAAATTAACATCCGATCTTGCCGTGTAATATTTTCTTGTTCTTTTTTTTCGCCTCCGGTAATCATCAATAGTGCTGATAAGGCCATTTCACCCAAATAATCACGCGAAGTGTTATCATCACTGTCGTTTGCCAATTTCTTATTTTTTAACTCTTTAATGTCTTTAGCTAAATTAGCTTCAAGTTTGAGAAGCGCTTGTTCTGAACCATTGCCCATTGCATCAATTTGTCTAAGCATCGCTTCACTCTCAACAAAAGGGTTTAATATGGGAGGGCTGTCTAAGCTGACTGCCACATGGTGCACAGAAAACCCTTGCTCAACAAAATAATCTTTCAGCAAATGAAAAGAATTTCCGGCATCGACTATCACTAAATAAGGCCGATAGGTTCCCATTAATTTAATGAGTAAATCAGTGCTGGTTGCAGATTTTCCAGAACCGGTTGAACCTAAAATTAACAAATGGCTGTTATTGTCTTTGTCGGCAGGATTAAATGGATCAATACAAAC
>JBGSLN010000187.1:0-4192 GCA_041740675.1 Gammaproteobacteria bacterium
AGAATCTCTTTATAATCAGCGTGAGCAGAAATATTAGTCAAAGACTCCACATGAGCACGTATCGATACATACTCACCTAATAATTTTACTTGGCTTTCTCCTTTCAAAATCCGATCGCCTCGTGTTTGTGTTGCTTGATAACCAGTAAATAAAATAGTATTACGTGGATCAGGCGCATAGGTTTTTAAATGATGTAATACTCTTCCTCCTGTTGCCATGCCACTTGCAGAAATAATTACTTTGGGTATTGTTAAATTTTCATCTAATGCTTTGGATTCTTCTTGTGAGTTAACAAAGATTGTCATTGCGTTTAGTTCATGACATTGCTCTCTGGTTAAACGAATTTCATCACGATGTTTCATTAAAATATTCGTTGAATCGACAGCCATCGGACTGTCTAGGTAAATTGGTAAATTTTTCGGGATGGCATTTTCTTTTTTTAACAAAGCAATATAATATAATAATGTTTGTGCGCGACCCACTGCAAAAGCAGGCACAATCACTGTACCCTGTCGATGTATGGTTTTTAAAATAACTTCTTTTAAAAGATCTTTTGGATCGGTAGTTTCATGTAAGCGATCACCATAGGTTGATTCAATTAATAGATAATCCATGGAGTCAATGAATGCAGGTGGCCGCATGACTGCATCGTGTGGTCGGCCTAAGTCACCGCTAAATACAATCGATTGTCCTTGGTAATTTAACTTTATCATGGCAGAACCTATGATATGTCCTGCTGGAAAAAATTCTAATTCAATATCCTGAAATAATTTAATCTTTTTTTGAAACGGAAATGTTTTAAATAATTTTAATGATTGTTGTGCGTCTTCAATTGTATAAAGAGGCAAAGCAGGCTTGTGTTTTGAGTATAAATGTTTATTAGCATAATAAGCTTCTTCTTCCTGTAAAAATCCACTGTCTGGTAATAGAATTTTACATAAATCTGCTGTGCCTTGGGTGCAATAAATATCGTTAGAAAAGCCTTGTTTAACCAATAACGGTAAATAACCAGAATGATCGAGATGTGCATGAGTCAATAAAACTGCATCGATAGTTGCCGGTTGAATCGGTAATACATCCCAATTTCGTAGACGTAATTCTTTTAATCCTTGGAATAAGCCACAATCTACCAGGATCCTTCTGTAGTCTATGGTTAATAGATATTTTGATCCAGTCACTGTGTTCGCCGCACCTAAGAAACTAATTTCCATCATTTTTCTCTATTTTATTTTTTATTAAATAAATTCAACCAAGCATTTACCTGTTATTATTAATTATAATAAACCCATATAACTTCCACCATCGACTAACATCATTTCGCCATTGACATAACTAGCAGCTGAAGATACTAAAAATGTCGCAACTTTAGCAAATTCTTCTGGCTCTGCAATTCGACCTAATGGAACCGCAGCCGCAATATTTTTTGCTTCTTCTATTTCTGAAATATTTTTTGCTGCTGCGCGTTTTGCAATTAATTGTTTGGATCGCTCAGTAGCAGTCCAACCAGGTAAAATAGAATTAACTCGTATATTGTGTTTACCTAATTCTTGTGACAATGTTTTTGTTAAACCCGCCACTGCAGGTCGAAACACATTTGACATCAGTAATCCTGGAATAGGTTGCTTCATTGAAACACTGGTAATGGTTAAAATACTTGCTGCTGTTGATTTTTTTAAATAAGGTACACTCTCTTGAATTAATCGCACCGCACTAAGTAATGTCAAATTAAAACCCTTTTGCCACGCATCGTCCAGCATTCCTTCGAATTGGCCTGTTGGTGGTCCGCCTGCATTGGTAATGACAATATCGATTCCAGCGAATTTCGCTACTGTTTTTTCAACTAGATTTTTGATGTCTGCATGGTTTGTGAGATCTGCTGTGATTCCAATAACATCTGTATTCCCTACTTGATTTTTTAATTGTGTTACCGCTTTATTTAATTTATCTATTTCCCTGCCATTCAATACAATTTTTGCCCCTTCTTTTGCTAACTCAACGGCAGTCGCAAACCCTAAGCCTTCACTGGATGCAGCAATTAATGCCACTTTGTTAGTTAAGTTTAAGTCCATACATTTCCCCTTTCAATAATGATATTTAACCTATCGTCCAATTATAACAAGCTGAGCTGTTCATTCTAGGAGTTTTTCCACGCAGGAATTGCAGCTCCATTAGGAAAAGCTTTTTCCGTTTCTAGCAATACAGGTTCAGAATGCATCACGGCAATTAACTTTTTAAATAAAGGGTTATTTTTATCTTGAGTACGCACTACAATCACATTAGCATAAGGGGAATCTGGACCTTCACGCAAGATGGCTTGGGCTACCGTAAGACCTGCTGGCCCAACAAAATCATTAGTTAATGCAACTAAAGCTGCATCCTGTAATACGCGCGGCAACTGCGCTGCTGCTAAGGCTTTAAATTTCAAGTGTTCAGGATTAGCAATGATATCCTGTAAAGTACCAAATAAACCTGCTGTTTTTTTCAACTGAATTAAATGATATTTTTGCAATAATAATAGTGCTCGGCCTTCATTACTTGGATCATTAGGAATGGCTATTACACTACCAGGCTTTAATTGTGAAATATTTTGAATTTTATGGGAATAAAAACCCATTGGATAAACAAATGTTTTTGCGATTGGCGTTAATTGATAACCACGCGCTTTAATTTGCGCATCTAAATAAGGCACATGTTGAAAAATATTGGCATCCAGATTACCACTATTTAATGCGGTATTTGGCAAAATATAATCATCAAAGGCAATCAATTGTAAGTGTAAATCATAACGTTTAATTGCAACTTCCTGTGCAACGGTCATAATATTTTGCATCACTCCACTCATGATTCCAACGCGTAATACATTCGCTGGTTTCGGCACTAATAAAGCTGCTGCTTGACTAATAATACAAATAATCCATAAAATAACAACTGCTATGGTTAATGCTTTTAATTTTGGTTTTCGTGCTAAACGATCCCCTAGCGCTTGAATGATTTGTACTAAGATAACCAGAAGCACCACCGTCTCTAACATCACTGCAACATTAAATCGCTCATAGCCATAATTAATTGCAAGCTCGCCTAAACCGCCGCCGCCAACAGCACCCGCCATTGCTGAATATCCAATTAAACCAATGATAGTCAACGTTGACCCTTTAATTAATGACGGTAAACTTTCAGGTATTAATACTTTATAAATTAATTGCCAATTGCTTGCGCCCATTGCATGGGCAGCTTCAATTAAGCCGTATGAAACTTCGCTTAGCGCAGATTCACAAATTCGTGCAAAAAAAGGAATACCCGCTATTGCTAACGGTACAATCGCAGCATTGGTGCCGATCGAAGTACCTACCAATAACCGCGTCAAAGGAATTAATGCAATTAATAAAATAATGAAAGGGATTGACCTTACAACATTGACAATAACCCCTAAACTTTGATTAACACAACGATTATCCAGATTTTGCTTGCGCTGAGTGATAAATAAAGCAATCCCAACAAATATTCCACCGACAATGCTAATAAAGCTCGCGATGAAAACCATATAAATAGTTTGCCAAGTTGCTTCTAATAAAGGAATTAATGCGAAATTAGACATAACCTAGTACCTCGGTTTTAATTGATAAAGAACGCACATAATTTAATGCGTTATTAATAGCATCCTGCGTTCCAGTTAATTGACATACAGTAAAGCCGATGGTGGTATCTTGTACTAATTCTAGATTTGCCTGTAGAATATTCACATCAACGGCAAATTGCTTTGCTAAAGTAGTCATTAATGGTTTATCACTATTATTGCCAATGAAGGTCAGCCGTACCAATGTGGCTAAACCTGTTTGAAAATCAGTTCGTAATCTGTCTGCGATGATACTCGGTAATTCAAGATGCATTGCTTGCTGGGTTAACCGTTTTGTCATCGAAGTTTTTGGTTCAGTAAAAATATCAATTATAGAGCCTTGTTCAATTAAATGACCCTCGTCTAATACACCAGCGCGATCACATAGGCGTTTAATGACATCTAATTCATGAGTGATTAATAAAATTGTCAAACCTAATTCTTTGTTAATCGCTTTCAATAAATTCAGAATGGAACGGGTCGATTCTGGATCTAATGCGGAAGTTGCTTCATCACATAATAGTAAATAGGGTTTGGTCGTTAAAGCTCTAGCAATAGCAACTCGTTGTTTTTGTCCAC
>JBGSLN010000188.1:0-5244 GCA_041740675.1 Gammaproteobacteria bacterium
TGGGGAGCTTTCGAAGATTGGCTTGAGTAATACAATGCTCTGACCATTGTTTAGCATTAGGACTTAATCCATGATCGATATGAATTAAGTGTACTTTATTTATCAATTCTACAGACGCTTCTTTAGCAATTAAATCCAATAAAACTGTCGAATCCATACCACCACTAAAGCCTAAAAAAAACGTTCCAGCAGATGAGGCGAGATCGTCGAGTAAAGGCTTAAGTGTTAACACTGCAATTATTTTCCAATTACCATTAATCGTTCATAGCGTCTGTCGAGTAATTGGGGAATTGAAATACTTTGAGTGGTTGCCAATGCTTTTTTTAATGATTTCTTTAGCATAGTTACCATTTGTGGAAAATCTCGATGTGCTCCACCTAGAGGCTCACGCACAATTTCATCAATCAACCCTAAATCTTTTAATCTTTTTGCAGTTATGCCCATAGCTTCGGCAGCATCTTTGGCTTTTTCAGCACTTTTCCAGAGAATCGATGCACATCCTTCAGGAGAAATAACAGAATAATAGCTATATTCAAGCATTAAAATTACATCGCCTACACCAATTCCTAATGCCCCGCCTGAACAGCCTTCACCAGTAACCGTACAAATAATAGGAGTTTTTAGCATGGCCATTTCAAATAAATTTCTAGCAATTGCTTCACTTTGATTACGTTCTTCTGCTCCAATTCCTGGGTAAGCTCCTGGCGTATCAATGAAAGTAAAAACGGGTAAGTTAAATTTTTCAGCAAGATGCATTAAGCGTAATGCTTTACGATAACCTTCAGGATGAACCATTCCAAAGTTTCGTTTAATTTTTTCTTTGGTATCTCTGCCTTTTTGCTGGCCTATAACAATCACGGGTTGTCCATCAAACCTAGCTAAACCACCAACAATCGCTAAATCATCTTTGAAATGTCGATCACCGTGCAATTCAGTGAAATCAGTAAACATATTTGCAATGTAATCATAAGTATATGGTCGTTGCGGATGACGAGCTAGCTGGGTAATTTGCCATGCTGATAAATTTTGAAAGATTGACTTAGTTAGGTCTCGGCTTTTATCCTCAAGCCTTGAAATTTCTTCGTTAATATTGATTTCACTGTCAACACCCACTAAGCGTAACTCTTCAATTTTTGCTTGTAGTTCTGCGATAGGTTGTTCAAATTCAAGAAAGTTTAAATTTGTGGCCATGGCCTTTCCTCTGATTATTTGACAAATTTTAGCGAAATTCAGTCAAACTGCCAATAGATAATCATCAGAGTTAAAAAAGCATATTTATAAAAAAACAGCACTGACAGTTGGTAGGATGTAACCAAAGACGAGTGCTGTTATGCGGGCATTTATAACTCTTTTTATGTATACTCTTCAGTTTGAAATTTAGGTGTTGGTTGCAACAATGACGGATGTTGGTCATTACTCGTGTTGCATCGAGCCTAAAATTCAATCGTTATGAGTACTAAGCAGCAATAGTAAGTTTATCACTAACCATTGCAACTAAGTTATCTTTAAATTGAGCGAGTTCTTTCAGTTTGTAATTTAAGTTGTTGATTTTTTCAGCTAAATCACGATTAATATCACGGGTCACTAAGTCGCGGATTTCTGTCAAAGAAAAACCAAGCTGCTGCGAACTTTGTATAAATCGTAATTGCGAAACTGCATCAGCCGTGTAATTTCGATAGCCTGAAGCAGTGCGATCTGGATTTTGAAGTAAACCAATTCGTTCATAATAACGAATGGTTTCAACGTTTGTGCCAACAATTTTTGCTAGTTCACCAATTTTCATAATATTAGTCCCTTCCTCAAAGTTCAATCAAATGCTACTCTTTGCTAAAATAAAGTGTAAACTTTAACTAAAACACATACAAAAGTCTGCGTAAATTTCGCATTTTTTTGTTATTAAAAATCCATCTAATAGATTTTAGTGAATCATTAGATTACAAGATGATAACATATTAAAAATAAAGTTGGTAGTTAAATATAGTATAAGTTGGAGGTACTTTAAGATTGGCGCGCCCGGAGAGATTCGAACTCCCGACCAACTGGTTCGAAGCCAGTTACTCTATCCAGCTGAGCTACGGGCGCTGTAAGAAAATTTTATTTCGCCATCCTGGCGTGATTTTTTAACCTATAAATGTGCTCGTACATTACTCTGGTTTTATTATATTGTCTACAAAAACATATGGAACTGGAGAGTTACAATCCTCAGGATTGATTAAGCTTAACCCTCGAGTTTCAAAGGAACAATTAGCATTTTGGTTCCAATCGCTTGCAATTGTTTTTGCAAGGCAGTGGTAAAATCACTGTGAATTAATTTAGTAATCAAATTCTCTTTTCTATAAATATATTGGGAAGCAAAACAAACATTCTCTGGAAATTCATCATTGATCTTTTCAATGATCGTAGTAATTTCAACCAGCGGATTAGCACCATATCCCAGTATTGCTTTTGCTGCGATACCATTTAACTTTGCAAAGCGAATTAGGTAATTAGTAATTTTATCTGTTCTTGACTGTAAGCGTTTTAGCGCCTTCTCACTACCAAAACTTCCGGTATCCACATTGCCATAACTTACAAAAATATAGTTCTTAAAATATTTAGGAAACATCCGCTCTACCCATAAAATGGTATGCAATGCAGCGCCTAAATCTTTAATAAAAAATACAGCTGTACGTGCTTTAGGATCTAATTCTGCTTTAAGACTTTTACGATCCAATTCTTCTAAAGGAATTTCTAGATCACGATCTAGTTTAATTTTTAAAGCTTCATAATGCTTATAATAGCGATGCAATACTACACACAATCCAATTAATATAGACGAAGTTACTAATGCAACCCATGCGCCACTTGTAAATTTTGATATAACAGTAATGATTAAAATGGAAGCGCAAACTACAAATCCAATTGAAGACAAAATAAGTCTGCGTTTCCAAGGATGTTGCTTTTTCCGATTTTTCCACCAATAAACAGATAACCCTAATAGAGAAATACTAAAAGTAATGAAAACATTAATAGCATAAATAATAACAAGAAAATCGACTGAACCTTCAGTAAAAAATAAAATAGCGACAGCACATAAGCCAAAGAAAAGAATGCCGTTTTGTTTGACTAGACGTGAAGACAAGTTAGAAAATCGACGAGGTACCCAATCATCAATAGACATATTCGCAAGTACTGCTGGGCCACCTAAATATCCAGTATTGGCCCCAACGAATAATAATCCAGCTTCGAAAAATAACAAAACAATTAAACCTATATGAGCCCAATAGCTGTGCCCTAAAATATTTTCAAATACCACTGCATTCAGAGTCATATTTTGAACTGGGTGTGCATTCCAAAGTAAATATAATAAAATAATACCACTCGCAATGATACTTAGCGAAAAAGCCATATAAAGCATGGTCATTCGCCCAGTTCTTACTCGAGGTTCAGCTAATATATTTACGTTATTCGACACTGCTTCTAATCCAGTGTATGTTCCTGAACCTAATGAATATGCCCGTAATAGAATTGCAATTACAGAAATTAAACCAAGATTAATTATAGCATGATGCGTAGTCGAAGCTGTATCGGCGATGAGTTTTGGAACTTCACTACTACGTGCAAAAACACCATAAATAATAATCGCAATATGTGTAATAAAAAAGCCTAAAAATATCGGCAGTAGAATCTTGATAGATTCTTTCATGCCACGCAAATTCAGTACCATCAGAAATAATGTGATTAGAATTTCTACTAAAACCATATGTCCTTGATATTTATCTGGCAATAAGCTGTATATCGCTTGAGCGCCACTGGCAATAGAAATAGCGATCGTTAACATATAGTCAATCAAAAGTGCAGTGCCGGAAATTAATCCAGCAGCATCACCCAGTAATACTTTGGCAACTTTATAGCCGCCACCACCATTGGGGAATAATTCAATTACTTGGTTATAGCTTAATGCAATTAGGAAAACTGTGCCTGCGGTTAACAAGGCTAAAAAAATGCCTAGATGGTGATATTGACCTAAGGCTTGATACCCCAACGCTGGGCCATAACACGATGAAGATAAACCATCTGCCCCTAACCCTATCCAAGCTAAAAATGCAACTAATACAATATGCTTACGATTCTCTTTTGAAAATGGATCTTGAGATTGACCAAGCAGAAAAACCTTAATTCGTTTAAACATATTCAGATATTCTTACAAAAATTGTAAAATAGATTACTCTTTTTAATAAAGACTTTCAACTGTGCTGAGATTATTAAGTGCGCCACTCAAAATGCTGAAAAAATTATAATTTAGTTCCAATTCGTGACCAAACTATTTTATGTAACAAAGCCGCAGAAGAATCCCAGCTAAACACAATAAATTGAGCTTTTCCAACTAAATCTCTATCGGGTACAAAGCCCCAATAGCGACTGTCATCACTGTCATCACGATTGTCACCTACCATTAAATATTCGCCTTTGGGAATAACCAGATTATAAAAATTCTGGGCTACACGTCCTGGACAAGCATAAGAAGTTTCAGGGCAAAGATAAATGTCATGTTTCACACCCATCAAATTTTCTTGCATTTTTTTCACTGTCCATTGCGGCATTCCAGGATCAGAATACAACTGGGTTGAGATATATTTTTGTGACATTTCTTTGCCATTAATATAAAACACTTTGTTAACATAACTGATAGTATCACCAGGAACACCAACAACACGTTTGATAAAATCCACTCGTGGATTGGTAGGCCAATGCATTACTGCAATATCGCCTGCTTTGGGATTCCCAGTCGATATTATTTTTTTGTTCCAGATCGGCATCCGTAAACCATAAGAATATTGAGTCACTAAAACAAAATCACCTGGAACGACTGTGGGTGCTAAAGATCCCGAAGGTACCACAAATAATTGTGCTACAAATGATCGTAAAATAAAAACAATTAAAAATACTGGGAACAGCGATTTGGAGTAATCAACTAAAACTGGAAGTGTGGCTTTTTGTGGAGCAATGGGTTTTGCTCTGTTTTTTGCAAATAATAAACAATCAACCAGCCAAATAGCTCCCGAAGCAATGATCAAAAATAATAATAGAAATGGAAAATCAATCATAAGCATGGCTGTGTCTCTAATTAGTGTTTATGGCTGTTGCAAATAATATATATTTGGCAAGTTGAGCAGGATTGTCTGCACTGGCACCTTCATAACCAAAGGCATTAATGACTAATCCATTAGCACCGACCTTTTGCGCCATTGTTTTTGCAGCATG
>JBGSLN010000189.1:0-29644 GCA_041740675.1 Gammaproteobacteria bacterium
ATAATCTTCCATTTGATCCCAGTGTTTAGCAGAAAGAAATTTTGCCTCTATGCCTGTAAAAAGACTTAAATATAATAATTCCCAACGTAATTCAGTTTCATTAATCTGATACGCGCCCTCTTTTAAAATATGGTCAATGGATTCCAACAAGGACGTGTCTTTATATTTCAACCGCATTAGTTGTTTAGATCTTTTTAAAATCTGTTCAAAACAATTTTTTGTATTTGATAACTGTGTAGTAGTATATGTATTTTTATTATCATCAAAAATAATAGTTGGTGCTTTACTAAAGTCATATAACTTTGGATTGTGCTCCTGAACTAGCTGGCTAATAAAACTATTACTGTCGCCATGAACAAAAGCTGCACCCATAGGAAAAGGAACACCTAAAGAATAATCTGTTTTTATTCGCCCACCAATATAATTTCGCCCCTCTAATAAAGTAACCTTACAACCACTCGCTTTAAGTTGTCTGGCAGCAGCAAGTCCAGCGATACCAGCGCCAATAATACAAATATTTTTGTTCTTCATGGCTACCTCTAATTATTTTTTAACATATCAAAACTGGAAACATTCTGATATAAATCAGAAACATTATACCTTATAATGTATAAACATATTCATAATATTTTGGTTTACACTGGTGCGGCATTTTATTTTATCAATACTTCAGTCCATCTTTTTTACCAGTCTATTTTTGAGCCAACCTTCATTTTCAACAAGTGAAAATTTACCTGAAGTTAATATTTTAACGTGGTGGGGTTATCTTGTAAGCCCATGGGTACAGGAAACCATTATGAAACAATGCCATGTCAAAATATCATTTGATGAATTCTATACAAACGATGATTTTCTGAGACGATTTCATGAATATAAAAATCTTTATGATATTTTAATATTTCCTAATATGGATTACGTTGCACTTAAAAATGAAATTATAAATAATAACAGTGATATATATAAGAATGCTGAAGATTATGAAAAATATATTAAGAGAAATTATGATCAAGCTAAGTACCCTCACAATATTACTTACTTTTTAATTAGTTTTAATGGATTTTTATATAATCCTAACACAATAAGTTTATCTAAGAAGGATACAATTAATCAAATTTTTGAAAAAGCAAATTCTAAGATAGTTATATTATCAGAGGAACCCATTTATGTATTTAATTTGTTAAATTTGAACATAAATCAAGTTACACCAGATCAAGCATTTTCACAATTTGCAGCATTAACAAAAAATTCAAAAATAATTGTAACTAACACGATTAGTGATGCTTATGGAGATCCTCAATTTGCTTTTGCTTATACATGGCCTGGCATTGCGATTTACGCCATAGAAACGAAATATAAAAATTACCGTTTTATGATACATCCCAAGTTTTCTCTGGTTTCAGCAGATCTTTTAGCTGCTCTTAATAATAGAAAAAGCACTCAATGTGTGGCAAATGTAATGTCGAGTAAAGAGTTTTTATCAAAAATGCAAAATGATGCTTTATATTTTTCTCCCTACGGAGATTCAAATCACATTACTGATAGTTTACTAAGACAGATGCATAATGAATTTTTTGCTTCTTTGCCTAAATTAAAATGGTTCAACTCAATAAGTGAAAAAAAATATAGTGAGTTAAACAGAGCATGGTATTATTATTTTAGGTTATATTTAAATAACGAACAATCCAAATAATACTATGGTCATCTTTAAACTGTCCAATTACAAAGTGTAAGAATGAAATACACCGACGAAAAACCTGATAAAATTAAAAAAGACTTATCCTCATTCAAAAAAGCTATTTCGAACTCAATTCTTTTCCCGTTGTTTTTATCAATTATTATCTCGAGTATTTTGTTTTTAGGAATCTATCTTCAAGATAACGCAAAAAGAGAAGCATTTGCTGAACAAGATTTACAAGCAACTAATAAAATTTTTCAATCAGAACTTTCAGAAAAATTGGCAATTTTGGCAAGCTCGAATGTCTTTTTTGATTTTATTACTTCGGGTGAAGTAACTCGAAAAGTCATTCTACCACATTTTTTAGAACAACTAACAACCTTGCAGGCAAAAAGTATTACTGGTTTTAAAATTTGGTATAACGCTTTTGGTGTAAAGAAAGATATTTACAAATTCGGTAAACCTTCAAAACAATATGCTACATTGAAATTATGCTACGCAGGAACCTATTTGGATAATAAATATGGTAGTTGCTATTACTACATGCGTGTATTTTTGTCTCGACAAGCTGTAATAAATAACCTCCAAAAAATTAATAATAATATTCAATCTTGTGAAAATTGTCATCCAATAAATTTATTTGATAGCTTTAAATTAGGTACTTTTATCATAAGTGATAAATCTAATTTTTTTGTAAAAATTAAAGTAGATGAAAAACATGATCATATTTTTTACTATTATTTAATCATTATGATAGTGTTATTATTTTTCGCTATCTTTAATCGTAATCGTGTTCACCGTCTTATTAATGTCGTTATTACTAAACCATTAGAAGATCTAGTCAATGGAATTAAAAATAACACACTGCCACTACTTTCTGAACAAGCCTTATCTGAAATTAATTATCTTGTCGAGCAAATTTTGATTTGGAAAAAGCAACTTGAAAAAATTCGTGAAATTGAAAAAGAAGCTGCTATAGGACAACTCACAACTCAAGTGGTTCATGATATTCGTTCACCATTATCCGCTTTAGAAATGGCAATTCAATCAACAACTGCATTACCAGAAGACATTCGTATTTTAATTCGAAAAGCCGTATGGCGAATCCATGATATTGCTAACGGCTTACTACAAATTAACAAACAATTAGAAACAGCTTCTCAGAATAATCAAAATGACATAGCAACTTCACAATTACTTACCAGCTCGATTAATATGATTGTCGTAGAAAAACGTCTACAACTCTATTCAAATTCATCAATTGAGATTGAAAGTCATTTTGATGCTTCTTCTTATGGTTTATTTGCTAAAGTCCAAGTTTCTGAATTTAATCGATTATTGTCAAATCTTATCAATAATGCGGTAGAAGCTTTGGATAAAAAAGGAAAAGTAATCGTCTCACTTTGCTGCATTGAAAATAATATAAAGATAACAATTATAGATAATGGGAAAGGCATCCCTCCTGAAATTCTCAAAAAGCTAGGGCAAAGAGGTTTAACTTATGATAAACAAAATGGTTCTGGTTTAGGACTTCATCACGCTAAAATGTGCATGGAAAGATGGAGTGGGCAACTTAATATTACCTCTAAATTAAATATAGGAACCATTGCCACATTATCACTGCCAAAAGCTGAAATTCCTTCTTGGTTCTTACCAAATATTCCACTTAGTGATAAACAACTTTTAATTGTTATAGATGATGACGATTCTATACATGAAATTTGGAAAAAAAGAATTCGTGAATTTCAAGAAACTACTTCGTTAACTATTTACTTGAAACACTTTTATTCACCAGAAGATTTAAAACTATGGATTATGAATAAAAGTGACCACTTATCTGTTAAGTATTTATGTGATTATGAATTCATTGGGCATTCAGAAACAGGATTTGACTTGATCATAAATGAGAATATTGTTGAATATAGTGTCTTAGTTACTAGTCGGTTTGAAGATCACAATATTATTAATAAATGTATCAAAGAGAAAATTAATATTATGCCAAAGGAATTTGCTAGTATTGTGCCTCTCATAGAACAACAATAACATTCACTAGATGCAATATTAATTGATAATAATAGTCTAATTCAAGATGCATAGAGTTTATCATCTAAATTAAATACTAAGTTTTTATGTGCAGTAGAGAAAGAAGTTCTAAGTTTTATAAAGATTTAGCCAAAAATTACTGCACATAATATTTTGAAATAGAAAATTGAACAAATGATTTATTAATCTCACAGAGTCATTTGCGTTTCATCGAGTACTTGAGCAATTGTGATGTCTGCCAATCCCGAAAAAGATTATCTTTCGAACGAGGATAGTGTTCGTCCAATACTTTTAGTGAGATAATTCTATTTGTTTTAAAATGTCGATAGTCTTTTTGTTTTTCACACCAAGCAACTAATATGCGCCTATCAGTGAAATATCCAATGGTGAATGGCCAGACTATTCGTTGATTTTCTTTGTGATCTTCAGATTTATAAACGATATAAATCTTCTTTTGATTGGCAATAGCTTCTCTTAATGTTGAAAGATCTTCTTTGGCCAAGGATTCTGATACCGGCGGCCCCACTCGAAGTGCAAAAGTATTAGTACTATTTTTAATATTAGCAGGCAGAACATCGGTTATTTTATTTAAAGCCTCTGTTGCTGCTTTAGATAATGGTGCATCTCCAAATTGCAAAACCCATTGCGTGCCTAAAAGTAACGCTTGCATCTCGGTTTTGGTGAACATTAAAGGTGGTAGAAAGAATGTTGGTTTAAGAATATATCCAACACCAACCTCTCCTTTGATTTCAGCTCCCTGAGCTTGAAGGGTAGCGATGTCACGGTACAAAGTTCGAATACTAATGCCTAATCGCTCTGCCAAGCGTTCTCCGCTAACAGGATAACGGTATCCTCTTAAAATTTGTAACAATTTTAAAAGTCGTTCGGTTCTATTCATAATTCAATCACTACTGCCATATTCTGACAGTATTATCCTATAGAATTAAGGCAAGAACAATTTTTCTCTATGGAGGATTCATTCAATGCTTATTCCAAATTTGTTATTGTTTTATGTGCAAAATCCATTAGAAAGCGCTTTGTTTTACGAAAAAATTTTTTCTAGAAAACCTGTAGCTTCGTTTCCAACCTACGTGGCTTTCTCTTTTGAGAATGGCTTTACATTTAGCTTGTGGTCAACGCAAGCAGAGAATTTTATGTCAGGAGGCGCTGGTCATCGTTCTGAGCTTTCATTTATGGTGAGGGATGAAGTAACGGTACGTGAACTGCACAAACAGTGGGGAGAATTCGGAGTAGATGTTGAACAAGACTTGCATCAGGCAGTATTCGGGTTAACATTTGTAGCGCTTGATCCCGATGGACATCGTATTCGTGTTTGCATACCTGATAAGTAAATATGTACTGTATTTCCAGAAGTCCCTCTATTCCAAAATATTATGTGCAGTAATTTTAGGCTAAGTCCTTATAAAAAATTGAATTTATTTTTCTACTGCACATTAAAACTTACGAACCACAATAAATTTTATGTAAAGCTTTACATAAAATTTATTGTGGAAAGTAATCGCTAGAAATCCAATAAAATCAAAGCTCATTACCTAAAAAACTTTACATAATATCTCCAATTATTTTAAGTGGCCATAAAGGCTGCGTAGTAATTAGAGAGGAATGATGTATGATTCCACCAACTCTACAGCAAAAGAATCACCTCTAGCCGAATTAGTGTAATGAATTTTTATAACTTAAGAGAGGCTAAAATTAAAAGCGCATGGAACACTAAATCAGTATTTTCCATACTAAATTTTGAAGGACACATTAATCCATGAGTACAGTCATTCCTGAAATTAAAACCTCTCCTCTCAGTAAAGAGTACTCGATAGTAAAAGCGCGTATCTTTTCCCAAAACGTCTATTAAATTTGGATCGGCTAATAGGTGTTCTAGTAATTTTTCATCATATCCTCCAACATTATTTTGTTTTTTGAGTGTCAAATTACCATTAGACTTTAATAAGTAACGTAAGGTATCTTCAATAAATGGAATCAGCACATGCATTGCACCAATTGTTTCACCATTCAAATAATATCTTAAACCAGATTTTAAAGTTGTATTTCTCGTAGGATTCGATGCCACATACTAGTTTATTTGGTGGCGGATTTCCCATCAAAATTGATGGGCAAATAGTAGGAGGGATTGGGATCAGTGGTTGGTAATGTTGAGCAAGATGTTTCTGTTGCAAAGGCTGCATTGGCTGTTCTAGAAGCTACAGTCTAACTATTGTACAAGTGGCGGCAAAACCCACATTCCGTACCCTACCGCCAATGTTGGTTATTATATTTAGAAATTGTTAGAAAAGGGGTGAAATTTTATCTAAAGGTTTATTAAAAAAATACATATATTTTTCTCTCATCAATCGAAGATTAAATTTATATCAGCCAAAATTAAATAATTAAATTTAATTTTTGGAATCAGTAAATTTTACGAAGACAAACCTACTTTCAGATTGTCTAGTAGTGCTTCTTCTATAGGCGCACGGCGAAAATACCTCATATGAATTTATATTTTCTTATCGCTTGTAATACGTTGCCAAAAAAGCTCCCGAAAAATGGGAATATCCAGATCATATTTTATGGTCTTTATTATAAAATTTTACTTTTCTTTGTACTGACTGATTCCTTAATTCAGGGATGGTTGCGCCAATGACTTCGTGCGTTACGATCGACAGTTTCGAATGGAATACATAATAACCATAATAATCAATATATTTTTTATCTGGAATATGCAGTTGTACAGCCATACGTTTTACATCCGTATAAATTAACATTCCTTTAGCCTCATTCATCGGATCGTATAATTCATTTCCTGCAGCATCTTTTACTGTAGATCGAACAAATTCCCATGCACCTATTAAATTAATCATTTTTGTCACTCTTTACAAAATGTGGTTTAATATCTTGTTAAATTCCTTAGAGTGAGTCCAAAACGGTATATGGCCTGCTTCTGGAATTACTTGAATATTAACACTCTGATTTAACTGCTTAATTTTTTCAATGGCAGCGACAGGTACTGAATCATCACGTTCAGAAAGTATTAAATCTACCGGACATTGTATTGATTTAAATTCGTTTTTTAAGTCGGTTAAATCACAAATATCAACGCCTTTAAATAAAATCTCCAAATTAACTTTGGAAAAATCTTGATTAAGTATGTTGATAAGATCATGATAAGCTGCCGGTTTAGGATTAAAAGCAGCAAATTCGTAATCGAACCAAGTTTTCATAAATGGTTTAAAACCTTGTTGCATTATCCCAGGCACAAATATTGATTTAAAACCAGGTTGAGGCACGCCAGGCCAATTATCATTCGCAACAAATTTAGGCGTGGTAGTAATACCTATAAATCGGCTGATTCGTTCAGGGTATCTTGCTGCAATCGACATGGCGATTAGACCGCCGAACGACCAACCAATATAAATTGCTTGTTTGGGTAAATGAGATAATAATTGATCGGCCATGTCGTTAATACTTTGGATATCATGATGCCAATCGCTTTGACCTAACCCAGGTAAGTCAAAATTAGTAACGCGATAGCGAGAAACTAATTGATCTACAATCGGCTGCATGTGCTTATGATTACACCCACCCCATCCATGCAAAATAACCACATCTTTCCCCTGACCGGAAATTTCTTTATAAATATTCATGCTATTTAAAACCTCGCGGATGCTTAAAAAATGTATTTTAATTGAGGAGATAGAACATTGCTATAGTATAAAATACTACACACCGTCTTCATTATAGGACGCTTATTGTAAAAATATTTTTTTTGCGCAATTCTAGCTTGCCCTTTGCAATCAAAGCATTGTTTGATATTGGCAATATAAGCTTGAATGGTACGGAAAGATAACCGCATTTTTAATGCAGTTTCTTTAGCTGAAAAACCATGAAAATAATAATAAAGACATTCTCGTTCAACTTTAGAAAGCTTTATATCATTATGGAATTGCATGACAGTAGATAATTTTTTTAAAAACCTATTTTTGTCTCTAAGACTCATTTCGAATAGTTGCATACTTTCAATAAAATTACGATTTGTATCAGCATAAGACTGTGTTGGTTGATCATGGATCAACCAACCTTCACACACTTTTTTGCCGCGCATTCGATAAATGCCAAACACCATCGATTCGTTTAAAGCCTCACTTTTCCTGTTTTTCCACACCTGTTTTACGCGAAAAACGATTAAATGATCAATAACAATTATATCTTCGACAAATGTACAGTATTAAATTGTATTGGTTTTGATAGCTAAAACTCGTTTCCGAATTTCGTCGATATGAAAAATCTCATCATGGTAATGAAAGACAACATCGTTCGTGTAAAATTTGCCAACCACCTCAACTTTTCCTTCTTCAAAAAGATTTTCCATTAGACTGACAACAAAATTTTTAGCTGATTTTACTGTAAGTGGTGGCGTGGTAGATTTGCATTTCATAAATAACCTTTATGATGGGAGTGGGGTTTTAAGGAACGTAAGTTATGTCCAATAATACTATTTAGGAGCTTGATTTTAAATGACTTTTTAATCTTGACTTCCAATGTATAACACAATTTGTCATAGAAAATAAAACCAGGCCGATTATTTTAGTGGATTGGAGTAGCTTTTAATCAGAGAATCAGTCCACATACTTTGCGACATACTAAAAGAATGCACTCACTGCAAGGCGGTATTTCTTTAGATGTTATTCGTGATTTTTTAGGACATGTTGATATTAAAACGACTGAAATTTATGCTAGGGCGAATCTTGAAATAAAGCGCGTGGCCATTGAGAAAGTAAGTACAGCGCCAACACCTAAAATTCCTACATGGAAAGAAAATAAATCTTTGCTGAAATGGCTGCAATCATTATAGAGGACATATCATGCAATATTTTAATCGAGACCCTCCTGCAATGTTTGGATATTATGTAAAGTATTTTAAGTAATGGACTTTGATTTTATTGGGTTTATAAAGTTTACTTTACATAATCATTTACTTTCCACAATAAATCGCAACCACATCAATACGCTCATGCCCTAATTCTTGGCTGATTTGCATTCGTGCTAATTGATCAATCTGTTTTTGTTCTTTAGTTAATTCTCTGCTAAGTAACCCACCTTTTGCTGGGCAATTCCAACCTGTGAGATCAAAATAGCGCTTTTGTGCATACGCATGACGAAGACCATGCAGTTTATGAAACCCCGCACAGTTTGTTTGTCGGTCATAAGTATTTTGTTGTTGAATATAAGTTCGCTTTTGTGGAATCAATGCTCGCATACTTTTGCCAAGATAATCTTGTACCTGTTTGATAGCCTCCCATTGTTCAGGGTATTGTATTTTGATACTTCGTGCTTTGCCGTTTTTACACCATGAGCCTTTTAAATGAAGTTCATCTGCAACCATTGCTTGATTGAAGCGAATTTTAATCGATTCTTCGCGGCGCAGTCCAAATGCTCGTTGTAATATTAAGCTCATTTTGACATCCATATCTGATATTTTACTTAAATCACCATCTGATAATGTCATAGATTTATTGCGATTGGTAACATATTGCCGCTGAGGAATATTTAGTGCCTCATTTTTTGTAGGAATTAAATCCGCTTTACCGTACTTGCTCATTGCCCAGCGCAAGTCAGTCATACGGTTCTTGATGGTTCCCGCTGATAAACCTTGCTGTAACCAATGGCCTACTAGAAATTGCACGTGCTTAAGTTTTAGTTGTTTAATGTGGGCTATCTTATAACCCCCATTTGCTAATTGGTCAGCAATCATGAGCAAACGCTTTTTTCGCGCTGCACGAGTATTGTGACTGCCTTCTTTATTATGTTGAAGGCCAATGATAATCGAATGTTTTAAATCATGCTTTGCGGCCATAGTATCTCACTTATAAATTAAATAGGAATTAATGGAAGTGTGTCTTGCTGTTTGAAAATAAATTTTGATGAGTGTACGCACGCGACCATTAAAAATGGCGGTCATGCAAGCATGACAATCGTGCTACAGAACAGTGAAACACTGTTCTAACAGCTAGGCGTTCCCGCCGAATTTTAACAAACTCCTTGAAAATTCAAGTTGCTCATTAAAACCATGTTTTCGACACAATGAATAGTTAAAAAATAAGTTTTACTGCTTTCTATTTACAAATATTGCTTGATTAATTGGTCACGTATGGCTTCTAAATCTGCTTTTTCAATAATTAAATATAACAACTTACGAATAGTAGGATTTACTTCTGTTGCTTTATAAACTTCATCACGTATTACTGTTAATCGTTGAAAATGTTCTTCATTTAATAAATGCTTGTCTTTACTAACTACTACCGCTGAGTTAATGATTGATTGACTATCTGTTAAATTTTCTTCTTGAAACATAGGGTTTACTCCTCAATGGGTTGATAAAATATGAAATTACTTTTTATTGTTTACGAGTTGATTGCTTTGAAACACAACGTTGTCTGAAATTACTTTTTAGTGCGTGAATGATACAAGATACTGGTTGAACTTCTAAAATTTTGAGAAATTTACACCTGAAACATCATCAAACTTTATTCATTAAATCGTTTTTTTGATATCTAATAAACTTTATTACCTACAACCATTAATCTTTAAATAAAGACTTGCAGTTACTTCTTAATTACTGATATTTTGGATTTACATATTAATTATTTTTAATCATAAAACTTACTACTGGAATAGTTTATAATTTTTCGATTCTATTTTTGACAAAGTACTTTTTGACTGATTTTTATTGAATCTTTTTTAATAAAAAATTAATGCAATTAAATTCATTTGAAAATATGCACTAAATAATACATACATCGTGAAAAAATATTACTTGAATCTTGAAAATTCGCTGAATAATAAATACCTTATAATATTTCAACCATTAATACCTGAATTACTTTCTATTAGATGATTAATTTTATTACTTATGATTGCTAACTCTTGATTGTTTATCGTTACTTCTTTCTTATTTACATCTAAAAACCTGATTTATTTAATTTTTAACTCATAAAATTAAATGCTAAAATAATTGCTAATATACTGACTACTTGAATATTTTTTGATGCCTTACAACTTAATTTCTAGCGCCAACTTGTTGACCCAATAATGCTAATTACAAAATGCGTATCAACATAATTTTTAATAAATGAATCTTAAAAATCTCGACTGAAAGATTAACTCTAATGCAATATAAACAACTATCTCATATGGCTTACATAGTACTAGATTACTAAAAGTCATTATTTGCTAACGCAAACAACGAAGTTAAAGTTTAATATTAAACAATATTAAAAATACAAAAGCTGAATGAACAGCTAGTTAGATACTTACAAGCTAAAAAAGCTTGTAAGCAAAGGTTGCCAAAGGCTTGTGCCTTCCATCGCTTACATGGCGCGCGATGTGAATGAAAGCTGTAGTGTTATTTGATTAACAGCTTTACTATTGCTTCGCAACAGATTAAATTAATCTGTTGTGAAGCAATAGTAAAGCCGTCATCCCGTTGTCATCCCAATTTTGGTGTCCTAACTATTTGAATTATCTATGAATCCAGCCCCTGTCACTACATTACAAATGTAGTGACAGGGGCTGGTTTTTAAAATTAAAAAAACAAATAAAGCAGTATTGTATTGTAATTTGGTAATACTCTTTTCTTCAATTAGCGTATTAACTATTTTAATTTAAGCTCACAAATTTTTTCATAAATATCGAGCTTATTAAGTTCTTTAATTAAAAAACTTACCCATCTTTTAGTATATAAGTAGCTATTAGTTAGCCCACTCCACTTAACATACTTTTCGTCACAATTAGTTGAGTTTTTTTCAGAAGGCCTAATTTTGTAATATTTCCAAGCATTAGTATGATTTGCCATTATAAATTTTTTACCTATTGCTTGTTCAACTTGTTCTATAACTTTTGTTGGTTTAAGATGATGTTCTAGCTGCTCTACGGTCTTTTCTCTTATCATTTCTATACATTTTTTATGATTTTTAATTGCTGTCGGATCATTTTCATCAAACTTAACAAACTCTAAAGCTAAATTTTCTGAAGTTTTATGGTTAGAAAGTGTTGGAACCAAAAATAAACTAATTCTATACTTTTGACTTTGTAAAATATCGTCCCTTAGTGTGTCTTCGAATTTATCCATAAAATTTCTTACAACTGTGTAGTTATCTTTTTGTAGTTCTTTTATTGCTCTTGCACGTGCTTCATTAGTATTATTATTTAATTGTAATGCTAATGAGATATTTGGACTTAAAGTATGTTCTTCACCAAATTCATTATTTAAAAGATCTTCAAAATTATTTAAGCAAGCTTAACAATGACCAGCTATTTCAAGATCAAGCATAGGAATATTTCTATGTTCAATTTTATTTCTTAAACCAATTAATAACTTTAAATTTAATTTAATAGGATTTTCATTTTTCCAATATTCATCAATACATTTGCTAAGTTCCCAAGCTTTTAAATCCCCATCTACGTATTCTGGTAAATTATTTTTATTTTTATAAAAATATTCTATATTATTTTTTTGAAAAATAGCGTGAAATAAAGCAGTCCAAGCTATAATAATGTTTACAATATAACCATAAGTTTTAAATTCTGAATAAGGATTATTATATACAGAGATAGCTAATAATGAAAATTGACGTGCTTTAACAATCAAATCTTCACGTTCATTATAAATTTTAGGAGAAAACTTGATCGTTTGACTGTTAAGTTTTATGAAATCATTTTGTGATAAGGCAGTAAGACCTGAGCAAATATATTTTCCTTTATCTTTAATAATAAACTTTTTCCATTGCTTGCTTAAGTAGGTTTTAACTGTTGATTCTTTCCAACCTATCGCCTTCGATAAATCTCTTAAAAAAAACGCATCATTATTAGATTCTTTTTCTAGTAAAAAATTATATGCTTGTATGACTTTTTCTGTTCTATTCATTGTTTTGAACTTCCATTTAATAAAATGTAAATAATTTTTTACTATTAGTTTAAACTGAAACCAAAGATTGTTGATCATATTTTAGAAATAAATCAATAATTTTATCTAGTTATATTTATAAGGTTTAATTATAAATAACATTTTTTATATTTAATACCACTGCCACATAGTGCTGCATTATCTTGAGTGGATCCCGACTGATCACTTTTAGGGAACAAGAGAGAAATATTTTTCAACACCCGCAGTAATATAACTTTTTCTTAAAATTAACCAACTTCTAATACCTACATTTGATAAATCCGTTCTACCTTTCCCGTATTTATATCCACCCATGCTCTTACGTCTGGCGGATCAATTACTACGTTTGGATCTAAAGCCATAGGCACAAGAAATATTACTTCAACTCGGTTATTATTTTCTAACCCTATTGTTCCAGGAGTTACAAAATTTACTTGTAAGGATCTAAGAAATTGTTCAGCAAGAAAAATTATTTTGTCATTTTTCATTTTTATCTCATTAAAAAATTTTCTTGGATTATCAAGAAAATAAAGAATAAAATATTTGTAAACATAGTTCCATATAATTTAAAGAACATCAAGATTTAGAAAAACTGCTGCATTTTAACATGCGCTAAAGAAATCTGTATATTCTTTTAGAGTTAATTGTATCTGTAGTATTTCTATGTAGCATTCAAGTAATAACCGCGATTTTTCTGCCATAATAAGAAGTTCGCTCTTTATTTAGCTTCCAATGCTTCCAGTGTTGTTTCGAAAATTGAAAAGGTAAACATTTTTGGATTTGGTTTAGGTAATCTAACATGATTTGATTTACTTGCTCAAATGGAAAGTTGAAAAACACATTTAATGAATTTCTTCCATATGATAATGTCGTATATAAAGATGACTCTCCTAAATATCTATTATAATACGGCTGGAAATTTAAATATTCTTCTCTATTTTGATGATTTAATATTTCTCGTGTTTGAAAATTTATAAACTTAAATCTAACAAAAATACCAAGATTAATGAGAGGTATATCATGGGGTAATGGTTCATATTTTAAGTTTACAAATTTTATTGATTGTTCAATGTCACTTTTAGCCAGTGGCCAACAATATGCTTTATAGTCTCCAATAGTTCGTATACTTTCGAATTTACCAAAAATATCTTCAGCATTAGCTATCAAACTATTTGACTCGGAAGTTTTTATTATTTGCAGACATATTGTTTCTGGAAAACTGTAATTTGTACAATTAATTAAAAAAGATTCGATATAATCCCATGTTGCTAAAGGATCTTTCAATCTTAATCGATGAGCACCACCAGCCTTTATAGGCAGACCATCATATGTAATTATACTTCTATCAGGCAATTTCATAGTACATTCTTTTTAAATTTCATATTTATGTTTCGGCATAATTTAATTGTTTTGTTGAGATATACTATCAAGAAATAGAATTTTTGTCGAATGCAGGGTTACTTTGTATTTTGGTTGGCTGTCAGAAAAATTGAAATTATGTTAAAATAACTTTAATTTAACAATTAACAAATTTAATTATGCATGTGGCTGCTTTTGAAACAACTTGCTTAAACTGTAATGAAATTTTTCTAACACCTCGTTTGTCTGATTTTTGTTATGGCGAATTTATTTTCGGTTGTCATTGCGGAAAAGCTTTTGCATATCACACAACGTTCGACCCTCTCACCACAATATTTGATCTTCTTTGCCATATTCATCAAAACGACAGGCTAGATAATAATTCCTTATATGACTTTTCGTGCTATTTTGCCGATAAAATTAACGGCCATCAGCTTAGTAATAAAATAGTATGCCAGAAATGTAAATCAACAAATTTATCTATTGAAATAAAAAAAGCTGCAGATTGGGACATTCCTGAAACATCTTACAGTACTTTATATTCCTTATCTAAAGATGAGCTATTAGAGGCTTTCAATAAATTTCTTGAAAGTAAGACGCAAAAAAATGATTACTTGCGATAAATTGTTAAGCATATTAATCGAATCTGCCAATCAATTTAAAAAACTTGCAGAAACAGAGCTACACTGTAAATTTTTCCTGAAATTTCTTTTTGCCAGCTGCAGTAATAACATACTGCTGAAACCGGCTGTTAGGCTTATCAGGTATTGTCATTTCTAACAAATTCTCTTCTAACGCAGGCTTTAATATTGCACTGAGAAATTTATCACGTGAAGCGCGTGATAATAATTGCATCATTTCGGTAACTGAACGAGGAACTTGGCAAAATTTTAATATTTTTTCCAATTCACTACTTGTATCCTCACTTGTCCCCGACTTGTCCCCTTCTTGCCCCCTAGGGGACAAGTCATGAATACTCTCCATCACCAACGGTTTAAATATAATATCTGTGTAAGGCCCAACTTCGCGCCATTCGGGCAATGGGTAATTATGAGGTTCACAAGCATTTGTGATTCGTAGATAACCGGTACCGAATTGTTCGACCCAACCGAACATTTGAAAAATTCTGGCGATGACTAAATTACGCGGCATACTTACACCTTCTTTAATGCCTTCAATCGTCATGCCTGGTAGTAAACAGCCTGGGCTTCTAATTTCTAATCGATCATCAAAAATGCTGACGAAAATGCGCATATTCATATACGAATAATCAGCATGCATTAATGCATTCAGTAAACCTTCGCGCACTGCAACGGTTGGATATTCTGGGACGTCTTCTCGTTTAATAGTTTTGATGATTGCACCCATTCGAGTATTGCGGCGGATAAATGCCGGCACGGCATCAACGGCTTCAATCACTCGGCCAATATCCAATCGATCGAGAAAATCAACTTTTTTGGTGCCAGCAAAACGAGCGCAGCTTACATATGCCATGGGAAAAAGTTGCTCGCGTATTTCTTCTTTGGCAAATAAAATTACCCCTGCATTGGATGGTACAATAGTATCGCCATACGGCACTAAAATTTTTAGTGTCTTAAGTTTGGCTTGGGTGACTGATTGATCTACTCGCGAAAAAAGTTCTTTCAACAAAGCATGATCTAAATCATCATAAGAAGCTTGTGGGCAAGGCAGCGCATCAAATCCTTGAGCATGATGAATTCGTTTTAATTCTTCAATCATTTCTGCTGAGGCTTCGCGTGAACTAGATCCTAACCGCACCATCACGCCTTTTTCTTTGCCTAACTGCTTTAAATAAAATGGTCCCATTGCAGCTAAAAAAGGCACTTCAACTAACACCAATGATTTTTTCTTTTGATTCACTATTTTGATCGTCGGCAATAAAAAAGGAGCAATATGATCGGCGATTAATGAGGTCAATTTTTCTTCGATTGCTAACGGATCGCTAACGCCAATAATTATTTTATTATCATCGACACCGATAACTAACGTTCCTCCTGCCGTGTTAGCAAAAGCAACTAACGTTTTTACTACTGATTTAGGCGAAGACAAATCCCGCTTAAATTCCAGCGTTTTATCTTCATGTCGATTAAGAATATCGTCGATGAAATTCATGTCTTTCCTCAGTTATTATTTTCAAGCATATTTATAATTAGATAAAATTAGCTTATTTAAAAATTACTTTAACAAAAATTAATGATAAATTTTTAAAAATTCATATATATGGTTATTCAGATAGTTTGGTTTAATATAAAGGTTATTCCAACTTTGAAAATTTAACCCTAAAAATGTATGCCAGTTTTTTATTTTTATTGGCCACTGCTCATTAGGCCAAGTTGGATTTTGTATAATATTAGCGGCTTCTTTTTCACTAAGTCTTATTAAATAATAATCAGCTCCCTCACTTTCTTCAAATAGTATAACCCAGTACTGTGAGCATTCATTGCATTGGCATACTTTAGCAGGTTGATACCATCGGCTTTGGTGAATAGGTGATTTTCCAGAAAAATTATCGATTGTTAGAATCAATTTGAATAAGCCAATCTGGTTTAAAAGAATATTTCGCACCATTTCATCTGTAAAAGGATAGAGCAATGTATTATTTGGAAATGTAGCGCACAAACAAATTTGTTTTTCTTTGAGCAATAATCCATAAATCATTAATTTAACTTTACGAATTTCTTCACTATCTTGATAATCTGGCATTATCAATTCAAGATAAGAGTTTTTTTCAAATAGCAATTCTAACTCTTTATTAGAATAAACCCATTGCTCGAAGTCATTCGTCAACATGTCACCTCGAACAAATTGCCAGAAAATGGATTTAATTGCTAAAGGTAACTGAATCATTTCATAGTTTAAATACAATTCAGTCATTTTAATGACTCCATATTTCTGCAAAACGTTCAGTTGTCCACCCAACCAAATCTGAAACTTGACCGTCACCAACTTCAATAACACGCAATTGTCCATCAGCCCGTTCTGCAATGTCGACTGAAAAAAATGGCATGGAAAGACGTTCCGCACAACGATAAGCTATGTCTGGAATAGTTTCACTGGCTATTGGTGAAAAAACAGTGTTGTTAATAACAAAATATCTTTTTTCTGAATTGGGTTTGTAATTTTCTACACGTCTTACGCAAATACCGCCCTCAATCGTGCCTCGAAATTTTTTCATTTCATCAGTTAATTTTAAAATATCTTCAGAAGCATTGATGATGGAACCTATCGAAGTTTTTAATGACTTAACATAATCTTTAATAAAATAGCTGCCCCAGTCAAGTTTAGCTATTTCAGTTGGTAAATCATCATCCAATTTAAAGGTTACAGTTTCTGCGGACAAATCAGAGATACAAGGATACCAATTCGGCAAATGATGTGCAGCTAAATAATTATGTGCGGAAGTTTTTGGTAAAAACTTTTGTGCTTGTATGGCTTTTTCAAGTTGGCTATAGTGCTCTGCTGATAACATCCAACCACGATAAACTACAGCATCCCCTTCAGCAGCTGTAGCAGGAATATTTTTCAAACCAAGTTCTATATTTTCTAATGAAATAAGTGCTGTTGCAAATCCAAGCTCACGCATAGCATTAGCTTCTTCTGCATATTGTTCATCAATATGCTTTATGTTTAATACGTCACTTGGATAAAGAAACAAAATATTTTTATTCATGATTTACCTTTAATTATAATTTCAACTCGTGGCAAAATATCACCTGTTGATATATTCCATACTTATTATTAACTACTTGTCTCCAACATCTTCTCCCGCCTATTCTGCAAACTCTGCACTGCCAATTTTTTATGCGCTGGCGCTAAGTGGGCATATCGCAGTGTCATTTTAATATCAGCATGGCCTAATAATTCACGCACGGTATTTAAATCAACACCGGACATTACCAACTGTGATGCATAATCATGGCGCATATCGTGCCAAGTGAAATTTTCAATATTGGCGACTTTCAGCAGGCTTTCCCACGCTTTGGTCATATTATTAAATTCAGTATTGCCGTCTTTACCAGGGAAAACTAAACTGTCTGCTACATAGAGATGTTTAGTTTGTTCTAACCAATCCGTCAATGCTTTCCAGGTTTTATCGTCCAGCGGAATGTAACGCGATTTTTTCGCTTTGGTAATATCAGGCGTTAAAAATAATCCTTGTCGTTCAAAATCAATATGGCGGTTTCTTCGCATGCGCCGTAATTCACATTTACGAATACCAGAGCTTAATGACAACAACACTTTTGGAGTTAAGCTCGAAGCAAATGTTTGCTTGCGCAAATCTGGATATAATGGCACAGCTCTATCAGCACGCCATTGGTTGCCGCTATCGCGTTCTACTCGCAGCCGCTCTTCTTGTATTTCTAACGCCTCCAGTAAGCGATTATATTCTGCTTCGTCTAAAAAGCGTATCCGATTATTATCGCCAGAATCGCCGAGTTCAAAATCAGCCAGTGGATGCTCTTTCACAAACTTCCATTTTTTTGCTCGCGACAACACGGCCTTTAACATAACAATTTCTTTATTGGCGGTAAACAATTTCACTTTATCTTTGGTTAACCGCTGCACCCGCCATTTATCAATCAGATGCGGCGTGATTTCACTCAGTGGTAAATGGCCGAGATGTTCCATAAAACGGTTTTCTAATCGGGTGCAAGTCACGGCCCATGTGTCCGGTTTATTGACTTGTAACCAAGGCTTATATTCATTTTCAAAAAAGGTCTTAAGGGTTACAACCTTATCGCCATATTTTCTGGCTTCTTTAGCAGCTTTTGGATCCAAACCGCGGGCATTATCACCTAACACTTGTTTGGCGCGTTCCCGTGCTTGCGCTACCGTCAGCACTTCAACATCGCCAATGGTAATTCGCTTACCGCGGCCATATTCACATTTATAAGTCATTTTGCCGCTGGGATAAACTCGAATCATGAAACCGCGCATTTGTTTATCGCGCACATCATAAGTGCTTTCTTTCGGCCCTAGTTGTTTTAATAAGCGGGTATTAATCGGTGCAATCATGTTGTTATTTCCAAAATTCTGAGGGTGCAATGAGGGTGCATTTGAATTATATTACAGAACCAGCCCATGAATAAACAGGCAAGCTGATAAAAATTTAACTTATTGATTTATAGTTATTATTTATTGTATAGGGCTGCGCAACGTTGGATGTAAATTGATGTCTTTGCAGCTATAAAAAGGACTGAAAATCCTTGTGTCCCTGGTTCGATTCCAGGTCTGGCCACCATTTTTTATCATTAAATTCAATAAGTTATAATAAGTTATTGTTCTTCTCTAAACCTTCTTTGGTAGAATATAATTGCCTTGGTAGAATATAAGTTGGGTTTTTCCCAAATTAGGGGCGCTCATTCATGAAATGCCCCTGATTCTGTAGCTCATGAACAAGTGCCAATAGCATACGATGCTATTGTAGAAATTTTAAAAAATAATTTTTGCTGTTTTAAAATAACAACGCATGATTATCCAAATGACCCACGTCATCATGATGGTGTTCAATTCACTTTGTATCTTTCAGAAGAATGGGAAAACAAAATCGAAGAATTAACTTCTCTGCTTAATGAAATTAATGAAGTACTTCTACAAAATAATATACAGGTTGGCTGTATACCTAAGTCTGATTTACTGTTATCTAATGGCAAATATTTTTCTATAAGAAAGCAGCACTCCAAGAATGGAAAACTTATTTAAAAAAAATAAATCAATTCAAACTTGATGAACAAAATTACCTCAAGTATGAAATTTAATTTTTTTTAATATTTCAATCATAGGTATTGCATACACATAGAACTCTCTAGACTCAAGCCGCTTAGGTAAAGAATCAAATTGAGTGTTCTCCAACATTAAAAAAGTAGGAATCTGTTTTCTACTGCGTCCTGCATCATCACACATCATTACCCACAATTTATTATCTAACATTTAACGCTATCATAAACTTGCTTAGCTTGACTAAAATCCCCTAATCTTTGTAATCCAATCCATATTGCTGTAGGACCAGGTTCACCTTCGTCTACTTTGTTAAGATAGCCGCCAAACCGAACAATTAAATTTAAAATGAAATTAATCGCTTAGTATGCCGCTCATCCCCCAAATTTACAGTCTGCATTTTTCTTGATGCCCATTCCATCGCTTTATGACTCCCTAAATGGACCTATCATAATATGTTTTAATTTTCTCTTCAGTATTAATTAGTTAAACTTGTGGGCAGCGGCATTGCCGACAACATATATTTTTGGTTCAAAGTAGAAATAATATACTGATAACGATTGAGTTTTTATTTTTGTTCTTATCTACTATAATTATTTCATGACCAGATAATTAGAAGTGGAGTTATGTGTTATGAACACGTCATCTAAAAAATTATATTATGGAATTCTATTAACATCTTTACTAACTGTAGCTACACAAGCTGTTGCATTTAATGTTAATGCTCAAGTGACGGTCGAAAACGAAGATTCTGCTTATTTTAATACTTATTATCAACTATCCTCTGGTGGGGCTAATTGTGATAGTAGTTGGCATCTAGGCTCGCAAGGTGCTTCTAATGTCCGATACAACGCCACTGGTGGAATAAATAATTTTATGCTCTCTAGTTGCTACCCTATTTCTGTAAAAGTAGATCATGCGGGTGTGCTTTACGAATGTAACGCTCCTCAAGGAGATGTATACAATGCAAGTAATTCAACTTCGGTATCTATTACTGGTAATTATTATAAAGATTCACAAGGATCTTGGAGAGCTAATATTCAATGTCAGTTTAGTACGAATGGTAATGAAACAACAGTCAATGGTGAATTTGTTGATTAATTCAAAAATTACCTCTCTCATTCCAACGTACTATCATAATAGAATTAATTGTTGCAACGCTACTACCCAACATTTTATGTTAGCGTCTGTTTTAAATTTAGAAGCAGCTTTAACTTAGGAAAACCTTTAACCTATTAAAGAAATTATTTGCTCATCAAGGTGATCGATTTCTTCACGAATTTCGAGTATGTCATTACATTCATCAAATTTTTCTTTGTCATAAAAAGCGTCTCATTCTGAAACTAATTGAGCAAGGCCTTTGCCAAATGACCAATTTTCACGATCATTGTTTATTATACTCACAAAGATATCCTCTTTTCTTATCTTGGGGCTTCGACCTAAAACTTTTACAAGTTCTTTATAAAGATTTATTTTAATTTCTTTTGTCCTCGGGATGGATGTTATATAAATAACAACTACATCATCGGAACGGTTTCCATCCCAAATAGTTTTATCAATAAGAAAGTGAGATTTTTTATGCTCTGTTATAATCTGAAACCGATCATTTTCTGGAATTTTCCATGCAGTACATAATGCTTCATGAATACCATCAGCAACTGCTTTAATATAATCTGAAGATTTACCTTCTATCAATGAAATATGAATTAGCGGCATAAATTCTCCCCTTATAATAATAACAGGACATTTTAGTAACGGTTAAATCAAGTAGATGATTTTGCCATAGAAACAGCAATCAAACCAATGCTACAGCAGCAATAATAAAACTTCCAGTGCGGTAATGCATTTATGCAGATGATAAGACATAATATATGCTTCAACTGCTTTCAGAGAATGCCGCTTAATCTATTACTATCTCTAATTTTATTTATACTTCGATACTCTCCTGCACCTCAGACTGCGAATAACATTACTATTAAATTAAAGAAAAAAAGAAATTCTCTACTTTTAACTTGTCCTAAAAATGGGGGCTTTACAATATCATTTTTGGAGATGATAACGGTTTAGTTGCAATAAATTCAGATGAACTTGAAGAAGTACTAACAAAAGCTGAAATAATAAAAGATGGGCAAGATATTACAGAGGTAACTAATTTTGAGGAACACTGTGAAAAGTTAAAAAAAAGGTGAAGGAACTTTTCTAAAATTTATATAGGACAGTAAATTAAACTAAAAACACAATTGTCGCATTATTTGCATAACCCATCATAACAAACTTTAGTATTACAGTTGCTGTCTAAAAAAACTGCTGCATTAGTAGCATTATTATCTTTTAATGCGACATCAACAATGCCTTTGGTGAAATCTAAATTGTAATTGCAATTTTTGGAGACATGATCAGTAAAGGTAAAAACTGAATTAATATTTGCACAATGAAAACCTGAAGCATAGGTACAATTGCCTAAGTCCCTTGAATCAAGATTAATATTAGCACCGCTAGTGCATGAAAAAGGAGTAATGGAAGCTTGGCAACCATTATTAAATACTGATATACCATCAGCATTAGCGTTTATTGGAAGAAGTAACACAAAAAGTATCAAAAAAAACAGTGGCTTTTGCATTTAAATTCCTCCTCTAAGTAATAAACTAAAACGGCATTTTAGTCATCACATTTAAAGATAATTTTCCACTTGACTCTATACGGCAATTGAATGAAAACCTTTCCTATCTCCACTAAGTTTAGGAAAATAATATAATTGTTCCACACTGCATGCCGTTTTAAGTAATTACCATTGTACTCTGAGGCGCTTTGCATATTCAGCAATAATGCCTGTTTTATTTGTTAGTTTCAAAGATCTCTTTAAGATCTTTATCTTTACTTCTACATTATAACATATTAATGATAGCGTAGGGACAACGTAATTCATCGATCAGTATATCAACCATCGCATCAATAGCTTTTAAGGTAATGGCATTATCATGTATCTCGATAATAGAGCAGACAAATTAACAAGAACCACCCTCGAATTAGTCAATAAGTTTGAATTAAAATTTATAGAAATTATTGTGACCTTTGAAATTGCAATTTTGGTTTTTTAAATTCCTCTTAATATCGATATTATTGCTATAATATCAGAAAAGTAGAAATCTACTACTGTCGCATTAAGGTATTGGAAATGGTCAGAAACAAACTAATAGGACGCTTTACTTGCTGCAAGCTAGAATTAAATCTTGATTAATAAGATAGAGAAATATTAACATTTTTGTTCTTGAATTTGCTTATCACCTTGGTGGCATAAAAATACCTTCCCTCTAAGATAGCAAGATAGTAAATCCTGCTATCTATTTTTTTAGGTCACTCTTTATTTATGGCGCTGAGGTGAACTATCCTGATGGGGTTTAGTTGGATTAGATTGTTTGCGCTCATGTTCTTCATGACGTCCAGGCGCACTTTTTTGCGAAGATTTCTCATCGTATTTACGCTCTACGTTTTTATGTGTTGACTCATCTTTAGGTTGATTTTTAGGAATATCTGACATTCTTTTTCCACTTTCATTTGTATCTTTCATGATAATTCTCTCTTTTTAAAATTAATATAAATTTGTTTATGAGGATGCTTTACTTGTAAGGTGTCTTTTTATCTTCCCAATAAGGCCGTGTTCCAAATTCTTGATAAATATCTTTTGCCCATGCTTCATTGGACCAATCTGACCAACCTTCTTCAAGTGCTTTTGCATTTTTTAATTTCTCTTTATCCGCATTTAAAATATAACATTCTTGAGACGCATCATAATTAAGGGCATTCCATGGTATTGCAATATGTTTCTCTGCTATACCTAAAAATCCACCCACTCCTAATGCTGCATAATAGACATGTCCAGTCACTTTATCGATTAAAAGTTTATCAATTTTCCCTAGCGTTTCAGAAGCTGGATTTTTTACTTTTACACCTATTACTTTATCTGTCGAAACAACATTGGTTGCTTGTGTCATGTATATGTCCTCTTATTGAAGATTAAATTGAGTTATTTAAAAGTTCCACTTAGCAACCCTTTTACCGCTAAATAAATCACAGCACCGAATACAATACTTTGCATAGGATGTTCTTGAATATAAGAAACCCACTCATCTGCAGATTTTTTAGCAGCCTTTGTGCCTGAGTCTACTGCTTTTTCGATCGTTTTTTCGACTTCTTTCATAATCATTTCCCCATTTCTATTGATCTTAAATTAATTTAACGCCGTCTAAAATTTGTATTTTAGTTTCTTTTAAATTGTTAAGTACTAAAAAAATTATAGTTCATTCTTTCAATAATGCTAGTGAGACATTGCCCATTCAACCTGTGAGCATTTATCAATTTGCCTTAACACCAAGTAAATAGAGTATATGAGTATAGATGGTTTTTCTTTGATAAATATCAAAACAATGATGGCACATTGAATTGTTATAATTCTCGAATTACGTGATTATTTTAGCTTGTGCTATTATCTTGGAAGCAATGGATGTATCTTAATTAAAATTTAAGCGTTTAGGGAGAAACTTAATATGTCAAAAAAAATATCGGGTAATAACAAATCTTCTACTTCTTCTAAATTCATGAATTTAGTACATGAAGATAGAAAACCCTCAAAATTTGCCGATGAAGAAGTATTGATCGGAAATGGAGGTGAAGTTCATCAAATAGCTGAAGGTAATATTTCAACTTTGACCACTCAACAAGGCATACCTGTTTCTGATGATCAAAATTCGCTTAGATTAAGCCCAAAAGGTCCGTTATTAATGGAGGATCTCCATTTTAGAGAAAAACTTTTTCATTTTGATCATGAACGAATTCCTGAACGTGTTGTTCATGCTCGTGGTTTTGGAGTGCATGGTTATTTTGAAAATTATAAATCTCTAAAAGATATTACTTCAGCTGACTTATTTCAGCGGACAGGTGAAAAAACACCGGTTTTTGTACGTTTTTCAACTGTTGCTGGTAGTAAGGGATCACCCGATCTTGCAAGAGACGTAAGAGGCTTTGCTGTTAAGCTTTACACTAAAGAAGGTAATTGGGATATCGTTGGTAATAATATACCCATTTTTTTCATCCAAGATGCTATTAAATTTCCCGATTTAATTCATGCCGCAAAAGAAGAACCCGATCGTGGTTTTCCTCAAGCACAAACTGCACATGATAATTTCTGGGATTTCATATCATTAACACCTGAAAGCATGCATATGGTCATGTGGATTATGTCAGATAGAACAATTCCTCGTTCATTTAGATTTATGGAAGGATTTGGTGTTCACACTTTCCGTTTTGTAAATGCAGCGGGACAATCAAAATTTGTTAAATTCCATTGGAAACCAAAACTGGGTTTGCAATCAGTATTATGGGATGAAGCCGTTAAAATTAATGGTGCTGATCCTGATTTTCATCGCCGCGATTTATGGAATGCAATTACTAAAGGAGATTATCCTGAATGGGAGCTTGGATTACAAATATTCGATGAAAAGTTTGCGGAAAAATTTCCTTTTGATGTTTTGGATGCTACTAAACTTATCCCAGAAGAAGACATACCTATTCAATACATCGGTCGTATGGTGCTTAATAAATGTGTTGATAATTTTTTTGCAGAAACGGAACAAGTAGCTTTTTGCACCCAAAATATTGTTCCAGGTATTGATTTTAGCAATGACCCATTATTACAAGGCCGAAATTTTTCATATTTAGATACTCAACTTAAACGTTTGGGCAGTCCTAATTTTACTCATATCCCTATTAATGCGCCTAAATGTCCAATTCATTTATTTCAACAAGATGGTCATATGGCTATGTCAAATCCTAAGGGCAGAGTAAATTACGAGCCCAACTCTTGGGAAAAAGAGGGGGGTCCACGTGAACATCCTGAAACAGGTTTTAATACTTATCCTGCAACTGATAATGGGACAAAAAGTCGTATAAGATCATCAAGTTTTGCTGATCACTATAGTCAGGCCAGACAATTTTATATTAGCCAAACTGATATTGAGCAACAACATATCACTCACGCTTTGATTTTTGAATTGAGTAAAGTAGAAACTTTAAATATTCGTGAGCGAATGGTTTCTCATTTATTAAATATTGATAAAGATCTTGCAAAAAAAGTAGCGGAAGGATTGCGAATAGAAAAAATACCTGCGGCAGCCCAAAGTGCAAAACCTATTAATAAAAAATTAAATAAATCAGAACCATTAAGTATTTTACTTAATGGCCCTAAATCATTTAAAGGTCGAAAAGTTGGCGTTGTATTGTCAGATGGAGCAGATGCGAAATTATATAAAGAACTACAAAAAGCGCTGAATGATGAAGGAGTTATTATGGAAATCATTGCGCCTCAAGTGGGTGGTGTGGAACTTGACAATGGCTCGTGGGTTGATGCTCAACAAAGTATTGAAGGCGGTCCATCGGTTCTTTATGACGCGGTAGTTTTATTAGTGTCGAATAAAGGGGTTGCTAGTTTAGCAAAACCTGCGACACGCAATTTTATTGCTGATGCCTTTGTTCACCATAAATTTATAGGTTATGTAGATATTGCTCTGCCTTTATTAGAGCAAGCAAATATTCATCATAATTTAGATAAAGGCTGTGTAGCACTCAGTAAAAAAGGTGCGGCAGCAATATTTGTAAAAACTTGTCGTGCTATCCGATATTGGAATCGTCAAGTTTGATGCGAAATCGTTCAATATCACTTTTAAATGTTTTGATGCTCCAAAAATTTAAAATGTTTAACAATGTATAGCCTATTATTTTAATTAACAATATGTTATCGAAATTAATGGAATAATCTTCGTAGATAGAAGCGGGACTTCAAGTTCCGCTCCTATTTTTTAGATTAAATAAAAAAAGTCTTAACAGTTTATAGTATGCTTTTTTTAAATACTAAAAAAGCAACTTGGTAATATTTTTATTGTAATTATGTTATAAAAAGCCATTCAATATCAAAGTTTAAAAATGTGCTAGACTTTAATCAGATTAATAATTTTAAGAGAAGAATTATGAACACAGAAATTTTCAAAGGTAAATGGAACGAAGTAAAAGGCAAGCTTAAACAAAAATGGGGGAAATTAACAGACGATGACTTAACTGTGATTGAGGGGAAACACGAAGAAATATATGGTCTTTTACAAAAATATTATGGTTATACGAAAGATCAAATAAATAAACATATTGATTCAGAATTTAAATAATTAAAACAAGTGAAAATCTATGTTATTAAAATGGGCTGCAATATTTTTTATAATTGCTATTATAGCAGCAGTGCTTGGGTTTAGCGGGATTGCTGCCGGGGCTGCAGAAATAGCAAAAATTCTTTTCTTTATATTTATTATTATTTTTATTGTATTGTTAATCTTGGGATTATTGATAATCTTCGGATTCATGGGTCGAGGAGGTCCGCCTGTTTAAAGGACTATGCATTTTTTGAGATAACCACATTGGAGTACATATTATGGGTAAATATATTATTGCTTGGCTATTAGGTGTGCCGATTGGAGTATTAATTATTATCTATATTTTATGGCATATATTTTAATGCAGTTAAAACGATAAAAAATTTATAGCCAATAGTTTAAATTAGATTTATTAACTTAATTATTGAAATTGCTTTTCTAATTGTAGTAAATATTCCTCAACCCAACGGTTCAATAGTGCAAGCTCAATGTTTATATTTGGATCTATCGTTAACTTTCAGTATTTCGATAATTTAATGGATAGGCTATATACCCAGTGCCAAGATTTAAATAATATTTTGAAACTGGTTACCAGCAAACGTTATCTACATCCGCTTCAAGTTGCAACATAGATGAACCTCTTCCAAATTTAAATTAAAAATGGAGCCAATGGATGTCATTTTATTCTGCTTTATATCGTGTACAACAACTTCTGCATAATCACTAAACATATGCTACACTATTTAGTGTATTAATTAATAATAATTAAGGGAAAAATTATGAACAAAGAAATTTTTAAGGGAAAATGGAACGAGATCAAAGGTAAACTTAAACAAAAATGGGGAAAATTGACAGATGATGACTTAGCTGTCATCGAAGGCAAACATGAAGAAGTTTATGGTTTTTTACAAAAACATTATGGGTATACAAAAGACCAAATAAACAAGGAGATTGATAAAGAGTTTAAATAAAATTTATGGGTCTTAATTAAAATTATAAAAAGGCAAAGTGTATGTTATTAAAATGGGCCGTAGTATTCTTTATCATTGCTATTATTGCAGCTGTATTCGGGTTTGGCGGTATTGCTGCTGGAGCTGTAGAAATAGCTAAAATTCTTTTCTTTATTTTCCTTATTATTTTTATTGTATTGTTAATTTTTGGATTTATGGGCAGAGGTGGCCCGCATTGAAAATTTGTTTTCAAATATGAATATTTATGTTGCTCTTTTCTAAATATCTGGCGCAATTCTATTCCGGCAACTGAGTTTATATAATCAATACTGGATTGAATAGCGCCACTTTTATCCATTGTAACTTTATAATAAATTCTATTAAATATTGGGCTGAGTTACGACAGAACGTTGCAGGTGTGTTATAATTATTTTTGATATGAATTAAATAATGTATTAAAATAAAAGATAATTTATTTAAATGATTTAAATTTAAGCAATCCATGGAGAGATTATGAATACTAAAAAAACTGATAAAACTGAATCAACCTCTATAGGGAATGTATTTCGAGAAGCCGGTCATAAAGTGAATGACTTCGGTGAACATGCTGGCAAAAAAAGTGATGAACTAATTCATAATGCTGAAGATGTAATAGGAAAATATAAAAATGATATTGGAGAATACGCTGATGTATTATCAAACTATATCACACAAAATCCGTTAAAGAGTGCTATGATTGTAGGCGGGATTGGTTTACTTCTTGGATTCTTGTTGAAAAAATGATGGAACTCTTTGAAGATTTAATAAAATATGGAACAACTTGGATCCATTTATTAAAAAACCATCTTAAAGTTTTTAAACTTGAAGCTAAATTAGCGCAATTAAGTTTTTTTCGGTTCTGTATAGCGCTGGTTATCATTTCGAACTTACTATTGACCACCTGGTTATCTATTATATTTATTTTAAGTTACGAAATTTTTTTTCATACCTCTAGTTTATTAATCACTGGACTTTTTGTTTTTATAGTTAATTTAATATTATTATGTACTATTATAATTTACGCTATGAATCAGATAAAAAATATGCAATTTCAAACCTCGAGAAAAGCAATGCTCTTACTTGCTCGAAAGAGAATAAACCATGCAGATAAACCATTTGAAAAAACAAATTCTAGCACTCAATAAGCAAATAGAACAGCAGCATGATTTTATAATAAATTATGAAAATAAGTTATTTGATTGTTTTCAGGGTATTACTATAAAGTTATTTTTCTTAATGCTGCCTTTCTTGTTTATCAGTTCGAGGTTTAAGATGTTTCAAAAAATGCGCCTTTGGTTGATGACATTTTTAAAAATAAAATTTGCAAATCTTACGAAAAAATTTATTTTCTCTACAATTAAAACTTTCCTTTCTTAAACAGGCCACCTTTATATGAATAAAATTTACTATAATTGTAAAGATGGGAGGATATAAATCATGAAAGCCAAAATACAAACCATCACAAATGAACAAGCAAAAATTATCATGGATTTACTGCAACTGGATAAAGATGCAGCGAAGGCTTATCGACAAGCCTTAATGCAAATTGATAATCCAATCGTTACTGATTACATTTTAAAATGTTGTGAAGAACATGAAATACATATACAAGAATTAAGCGCTGTTTTATTAGCAGAATGGTATGAGCTTCCAGCAAGTACAACAGATTTTAGAACATTTTTGATCCAAGGCT
>JBGSLN010000190.1:0-10412 GCA_041740675.1 Gammaproteobacteria bacterium
ACACCATCTCCAGATTCATACATTAAACCTAAATTATACATTGCCCAGTCAACACCTTTATTAGCAGCTTTTTCATACCAAATAGCTGCTTGTTGATAATCTTGTTTCACTCCTGTACCACTATCATAACGCCAACCTACACTTGCCATAGCATCAGGATAGCCCTGTTTAGCAGACCTCATTAGCCAATCAAAACCTTGAGTTTGATCCTTGTTTACACCATCACCTGTTGAGTACATTAAACCTAAATTATATTGTGCAATTGCATTGCCTTGTAGGGCTGCTTTTTTATACCATTCAGCAGCAGTCACATAATTTTGAGTCACCCCTTCACCAATATCATATCGATATCCTAAACTTAATTGTGCATCTGATAAACCCGCGTTGGCTGCTTTAGTAATCCAATCAACACCTGTCTGCAAATTTTTATCCACACCACGTCCATATATATACATTAAACCCACATAGTACATGGCTATACTATCTTGTTTATTTGCTTCTGGTTGTAGCTCTTTCATAGCCAATTCATAATCACCATGATCATAAGCAATAACACCTGTATTCGTGTCCGCAAACGCTAATGATACAGAACTGACAATAATGGAAATGAGCAGAATTAAGGTTTTCATGTTTCACCTATTATTATTCTTGGTTATATGTTAAAGCGTAGTGGATATTTGCAGATTTGCAAAATAATTGAATGTGATTAGATAAAGCAATAGGGGCAGAAAAATTAATTAATATCTAATTGATAATAAACTGTTGATTAAATGTGTGTTTCAATCTTCACTTTTGCCCGATTAATTTCTTGTAGTGCATATAATCCATAATCGAGTTGTCCATTTTGGCTAGCCAACTGCTCATGAAAAACTTTACCATCTTGAGCGGTCATAGTTGCAACAGAACCATCATTTACTGCTGTTACTCCAATCAAGGCATAGCCATTATCTTCAAGCTTCAGACTAGTAAAGATAACGGGTACTTTAGCACTTGGTTTTGGCAATTGGAATGCTTCATTCAAAATATTACCAGGAACATCATTTGCATGACGGCCGACATTTTGAACATCTTTGACAGTAAGCATATTTTGGCTGGCTAATTTTTGTAAATCAGCTTCTGATTTACATTGCGTCAATATTTGATCAGCAAGTTGCTTTGCAGCAGCTGAAGCAGCTTGTTCTTTCAAGATATTTGTTATTTTTGGGCTAACAACTTCAAATGGTTTAATAGCCGAAGGTATATGATTATTAACTCGCAACACTACTACGGTTGTATCATTTAATTGAATAGGATCACTATTATATTTTTCAATTAAAGTTGTCTTGCTGAAAGCAGCGTTAATAATTTTGGGGTTACTTGCTATGCCAGTTTTTGTCCCTTTTTTGCTAAATAACCCAGTTGATTTAATTGGCAGATTCAAAGCCTTAGCAGCAGTATCCAAATTGCTTGAATCAGAAAAAGTAAGATTAGATAATTGATCGCTTTCGTTAGCAAATTCCTTTTGAGCATAATCTTGGGCCATCATCGTTTTGACTTGCTGAAATACTTTATCAAAAGGTTCAACGCGTTTTGGTTCATGTGACAATAATTTAAATACACTTAAACCAAATTTAGTCCGCACGGGTGGAGAAACTTCTCCAACTTTCAATTTGCTGACAGCATCAACAATTGCAGGTTCAGTCATGCCCGCGTTAAACCATGGTAAAACACCACCTTTTTGAGCTGTAAACACATCTTCAGAATATTTTGCAGCTACCGCTGCGAATGGTTGATGACTATTGATTTGTTGCTCAATTTCAGCCATTTTTGTATTAGCAGATTTTTGCATATCCGGATCTGCGTTTGGCATAAGTCTTACTAGAATTTGAGCTACATGCCAACGAGCAGGCACAGTAAAATTTGCCTGATTATTGTCATAATATTGTTTCAGCTGTTGTGGAGTAAAATGTTGTTTTGCAATAAGATCCTGTAAGCTGAGTTCAATATAAGAAATACTCACTTTCTCAGGTGTGGTAAACTCATTTTGGTGCGTTGTATAATATTGCTGTTGCTGTGCTGGTGTTATTTTAATTGAGTTAAAAAATTTACTTGCAGGAATAATAGCGTAAACAAAGCTACGCTGTTGATTAATCAATTGATAAGCTGCTGCAACTTCATTGGGCAATGCAAATGAAGAATTTACTAAACCTACTTGCGCTTGACTAACTAACATATCTGTTTGTAACTGGGATAAAAATGAGTCTTCTGAATAGAGTAAATTACTCAACACAGCCTGAAATCTAGCAGCAGAAAACTGACCGTTATCTTGAAACATAGGAATTGACAATAATACAGAATCAATTTGATCAGTGGTAACTCGATAACCTTGTGACAGTGCAGCTTGTGTTAAGATATAGCTGTGAATAAGTTGATTTAATGCCTGCTTTTTCAAGTTTTTTTCTATTGTAGGCGTCAAAGCAAATCCATTGCCTACTTGCAATTCTAACTGCCGACGTAAACGTTGATAAGAAACATCGAATTCATTTTGGGTAATTTTATGCCCATCGACTTTTGCAATAACCGCTGTCGTCACATTGCCATCAAAGAAGCGTTCGATGCCAAAAAACGCAAATGTCAAAACAAGAACAAAGATAATAATTGAAAATATCCAATTTTGAGCTTTATCGCGTATGGATTGTAACATTGATTATTTACCCATTTATAGGGAACAGTAATAAATAAAATGGCGGAGTGGACGGGACTCGAACCCGCGACCCCCGGCGTGACAGGCCGATATTCTAACCAGCTGAACTACCACTCCGCATAAACTAATTATTAAACTAAAATCTTAGCTTTTATGCATTAAAATTTTTAGTAATGAGCTCTATTTAAGCTCAAATGGTGGGTGGTGAGGGAGTTGAACCCACGACATTCGGCTTGTAAGGCCGACGCTCTGCCAACTGAGCTAACCACCCAATTTAAATCATGCGTGATTCTAATCTTATTGATTAAAAGAATCAAACACTTTTGAAAAAAACTATTTATCTTCTTGGATAGCGTCTTTTAATGCTTTGCCTGCTTTGAAAACAGCTAATTTTGTAGCTTTGATTTCTATAGACTCGCCAGTGCGAGGATTTCTACCCATTCGAGCAGCTCTTTCTTTTACAGAAAAAGTTCCAAAACCCACTAAAGAAACATTACCATCATTTTGTAATGCAGTTGTGATGCTATCTATAACAGCATCCAACGCTTTTGATGCCGCAGCTTTAGGTAACTCAGCTACATTCGCAATCGCGTCAATTAATTCACTCTTATTCATTTTTCCCTCGTCAAATGATATTGAATTTTCCTTTATACCAAAACCGACCCCTAGAAACAAGTTTTATTGCAAAAGTTCAGCATTGTTGAATTTAATTTTTTGAGCAACAAAGAGGTTCAAGCAATCCTTTAATTTGAGTTAAAACCTGGAAGCTCTACTAATTCAGAAGTACTTACTTTATCAGTAAAAATTGTAGGCTTTCCAACTAATTCAATTAGACTTTTTCTCAAATCTTCTGGGATTAAAGTTTGGTTTTCTTGTTTTGGTATCAGTTCATAAACCGAAGTAACAAACTCATCAAGAGATGCAAGGCTTGGTTTCTTTAAGTATTTTTCAATGTGTGTTTGTATAGGGTGAAATATCGAGCCTTTATGTGCTAATTTTTCAGCTAGCTGGGGATACAAAAAAACTAGAGATTGTATTGAATGTGTTATTGTATCTTTGATAAGAATTTGTATTTGAGAAAAAGTCAAACGAATAGTTCCTTCTTCTAGAATCTTTGAATCAGATAGTTTTTGATTTGACTGTTCAATTAAAGCTAATATTTCTTTCATTTCACATAATGTAGGTGACATCTCCGAACTCAGTATACTCTTGATCTTATCCATAAAGTTTTTATATTCTTTACTTTCCACAAATTTCTCGCTTTTTTCTTTTTTCTCTTTAGCGAATAAAGATTTGCGTAAAGACCCACTTTTATCAACCTTATTAGTAAGATTTTCAATAGAATTGCGAAAAGAACTGCGATTTGAAACAGGTATACCCACTACACCAAGTATCATATCACTGATAATTTGCAAGCAATTACTAAAAGAGGTTGATGCCAAACATTGTCTAACATGTTTATGATCAAAATTTAATTGGGTTGGTTCTACATGTACTGCTATTAATGGCGCAATTGACTGTTGTTGATGATACTCTTGTGCTTCTTTTATTAGAGTGACAGAGCTAGAAAAATATACTGTTGGTGTAGTCCAAGAAAAAGACCTCCAATAATCCCACAATGCTTTACTTTTCATCGGACTAGATTTAAGCCATTCGTCAAAGTTAGCAAAAGGTAAGTCTGTAAATGTTGTTTCTATAACTTTATTCAGCCATTTTTTCGTAACATCTGCTGAAAGATGATTATAAAGCTGATTTTTCAACGCATCACTAAAAGCTAATAATTTTCCGACAATCTCTTTAAGATCAGAGAATACAATATTATTGTCATTACTATTTAGTTCGTGTTTGTGCTGCATATCAAGCCAACCATTTTTCAGTGATTCTATCCGCTTGAATTGAATTATGAGTTCAGCCTGATTAATTTTACCCTCAAGCACTTTTCGAAGAATCAAATCAACTATATTATAAATCTCACTCTGATAAGAAGAATCATCCCGACACATATCTTCTGAATTTATTTTACCAAGTACAGTAAATCCTCTCTGCGTCAAAAACAATGACAAAGCATCCAATTCTTTAGGAGTTTGAAGAGGTAGTGTATTATTAAGCAGATAGATCTGTTTAATTGCAGACTCTGTTAACTGCTTAAGAAGGGCCAGTGATTGGACAGGATTAATTAACAAATTAGTATCAATTAATGCAGTCCAAGGATGGTTGATAAACTCTGTGTTTTCAAATAATTTATTTAGCCTTTTTCGTATTGTAGGCGCAACAGAAGGTTCTCTTTCCCGCATTTGAGTATATTTTTTCATTTTATCTAAAAATGCAGCTAGTTCTGCCGAATTTATGTTTTGATATTCAATTTGTAAAAAGCTCTGACAGGTGTTTTTTATTTGTTCACTTACGCTGGTTGATGTTCCATTAGGTTGCAATTTTTGAATTTCAGCAACAAGTAAGGTTATTGATCCTTTGACTGCTTTTTGGATCAATGTTTGCATCTGCTGCACTTCATGTAAAAATTCTTGATACTGGCTTAAATTATTGAGTTTATTTTTTAATGCTTCAACTAATCTGAGTATTTTCAACATATATGATAATGTGGGGGGTTGAGTTTGATCAAGAATAGTATTCAGGCGATCCTTCAAGTTAGTATATTCCTCAGTTGCAGGAAATAAATTCTGAGTGGACTCCATCGAGAATGAAATTCTAGTCCTTTGCGGTTCTACGCTTTTGAATGTTTTTTCAATTGTGTGTTTTACGAATTTCAAACAAAAATTTAAATACAGTGGTGCAAATATTTCTGCATAATAAAATTCTGAGGGTGGACTCTGGCCATTAACATAAACAGTGATTAAATGAGTATTTGGATCTGATTTTTTGTCAAGCATTTTAGCAGTTTCTAGAACAGCGGGTAAATCATCAAATAACAGTGTGGGTTGATCAGGATTTAGCGATCGCCAATAAGCCCACATTGAACCTTTTTCCCAAAATTTATTAGGATTTGTTGTATTAGCTAATAAAGGTAAATGCTTAAACTCAGGTTGCTGAGTTAACCATACTTTTAAAGCTTCATTAGAATAGTTTTGTTCTAGTAGCTTACCTAGATTACTTATTATAAGTCGCAACTGATCTGCTTTTTCTTGAATAAAAAGAATCCATGTTCTTAAAAGAACAATATCTTTATGTTCTGCAAAAGTTTCTTTTAGTCTATTTAATGCCATATAAAATTGTTGCGGTATCTTTTTTAGAATTTCAATATTTTTATTTATATTGCCGCTAATAATAGAATCAACTATCTGATTATAGGCATCATAAATACCAAATTTAATTCTATCTTTCTGCAGTGACAAATCTGTAGAAATATTTTTTTCAGTTAAATTTCCATTTGCAAATGCTTCAAAATGTACAGCGAAAGATTCATCATAAAACTTACCTATCTCTTTTTTATAAAATGGATCTACAGGAGTCATCACTCGTACTATGAAACCTAATTTTTCAAGTGCATCAATTAATTGTTTGCGGCTGAAATAGTCTGGATTTGCTACTGTTTCATCTACTTCTTTCATCGTCATGGTACTAAAAAGATAGATCGTTTTGACTCCAGCCATTTTTAGCACTGTTAATAGTGCTTCATTCAACTTACCATTATTAAATATTAAAGTACCATCAATATCCGATAAAATACTCCACTCTTGTGGCTCTTCAGTACCTAAGCTAAAAATCTTTATTTTATTAGATGAATCTTCATTAGAGAAAAAACTAGGGAATTTTGATTTGAGTGGATTGCCTATCATGATAAATCCCTTATATAGTTATCAAGCTGTTCGGCTCAAATACTGAATGTTCCATGAACAGTCGATACCAAACTGCATGACACAGAATGGTATCACCTAACTTTAAATTTTAGTGCTGCAATCTTGCGGTAGATTTTGATTTCGCTTTAGTTGCAAGTTTCGCAAGAGAAACTTTAGCACTACCTTTTTTCTTCTTATCAGCTTTCTTTAGTTTCTTTGGTTTAGGCATTTCTGTAAATGCCAACGCCCACACTTCATCTATCCATTTAACTGGATAAATTTCTAAAGCTTCAACAATGTTCTTTGGAATTTCTTTTAAATCTTTTGCATTATCTTTAGGAATAATAACTCGTTTGATACCCGCTCGTAAGGCCGCTAATAATTTTTCTTTTAAACCGCCGATGGGTAACACTTCGCCACGTAATGTTATTTCACCGGTCATAGCAACATCTGCACGCACTGGAACTTTACAAAAGCAAGAAACCAACGCCGTGCACATGCTAATACCCGCACTTGGGCCATCTTTAGGTGTTGCACCTTCTGGTACATGCACATGGATATCATATTTTTTATAAAAATCTAAATCGATTCCCAACCCTTCACTGCGACTTCTTACGACGGTCATTGCAGCTTTAATTGACTCTTGCATCACTTCGCCTAAATGTCCGGTATAGGTTGATTTGCCATTACCTAATACTGCAGCAGCTTCTATGGTTAACAATTCACCGCCTACTTCGGTCCAAGCAAGACCATTCACTTGGCCAATTTGATCTTTTTCTTCAGCAAGTCCAAAACGAAAACGTTGAACACCTAAATATTTTTCTAAATTACTTGAATCAATGCAAACTTTACTTGGCTTATTCTTACCCTTTTTTTCTGCGCCATTTACTTTTGATTGCTCTTTTACAACTTTTCGACAAATTTTTGAAATTTCACGTTCGAGATTTCGCACCCCTGCTTCACGAGTATAATAACGTACAATATCTCTCATTGCTGATTCTTGTAGATCAATTTCTTCGACAGACAATCCATTCAGCTCAAGTTGTTTTGGAATTAAATGTTGAATTGCAATCTGAACTTTTTCGTCTTCAGTGTAGCCTGAGAGACGAATCACTTCCATCCGATCTAATAACGGCCCTGGAATATTCATTGAATTTGCTGTTGCAATAAACATCACATCTGATAAATCATAATCTACTTCTAAATAATGATCGTTGAAGGTATGATTTTGTTCGGGATCGAGAACTTCAAGTAATGCAGAAGCTGGATCGCCTCTAAAATCCATTGCCATCTTGTCAATTTCATCCAGCATAAATAACGGGTTTTTTACACCGACCTTAGCAAGCTTTTGAATAATTTTACCTGGCATAGATCCAATATAAGTTCTGCGATGACCACGAATTTCTGCTTCATCACGAACACCCCCTAATGAAATCCGAACAAATTGTCGTCCAACAGATTCAGCAATCGATTGCCCTAATGATGTCTTACCCACACCTGGTGGGCCAACCAAACATAATATAGGCCCTTTTAATTTTTTTACTCTTTGCTGCACTGCTAAATATTCGATAATTCGCTCTTTTACTTTTTCTAAACCATAATGTGCAACATCTAAAACTCGTTCTGCTTCCGTTAAATCAAATTTAGTTTTAGAACGTTTTTTCCATGGCACTGATAATATCCAGTCTAAATAATTACGCGATACTGTCGCTTCAGCAGCCATAGGCGACATCATTTTTAATTTATTAAATTCTGCTTTCGCTTTAGCTTTGGCTTCTTTGCTCATTCCAGCTGATTCAATGCGCTTTTCAAGCTGTTCCATCTCATTGGGGGCATCTTCTAAATCACCTAGCTCTTTATGAATTGCTTTCATTTGTTCATTGAGATAGTACTCACGCTGACTTTTTTCCATTTGTCGTTTTACTCGACTACGAATGCGATTTTCCACTTGCATCATGTCGATTTCAGTTTCCATCAAAGCCAATAACTTTTCTAAACGTTGATTAACATCGATTAATTCTAATATTTTTTGTTTTTCTTCTAGTTTTAAAGTCAAATGTGCAGCAATAGAATCTGCTAAACGGCTAGGATCTTCAATTCCAGCTAAGGATGTAAGGATCTCGGGGGGAATTTGTCGATTAATTTTAACGTATTGTTCAAATTGAGTAATAACCGCACGAACTAAAATCTCGGTTTCTTTATCACCGACAAACTTAGATTCCAATTTAGTGACTTCAGCATGTAAGTATACATCTTGCTCATGATAATTAATTACTTCACCTCGTGCTGTTCCTTCAACTAATACTTTTACAGTTCCATCAGGCAATTTGAGTAACTGTAATAATGTGGCGATAGTACCAATTTTATAAATATCTTTTGCGGAAGGTTCATCTTTTGATGAATTTTTTTGTGTCATCAAAAAAACTTGCTTAGAATGTTCCATTGCAAATTCAAGGGACCGAATCGATTTTTCTCGTCCCACAAACAAAGGTATCACCATATGCGGATACACAACCACATCGCGCAATGGTAACAACGGTAAATCTAAAATCTGAGTATTAGGTAGAGATTCGTTTGCCATGTGATATTATCTCGCTTATAGGATTAAATACATTATGAAAGAATCATTCTTCAAAACATATTGGTAATATTATGCAAAATTTATATCATTCCGTCCCTGATTGTTGAACTGGATTTTCATAAATCAGCAAAGGTTCTGCAAAATCACGAATAGTACTTTCATCAATAACAACTTTTTTCACGTTTTTCATTGAAGGCAAGTCATACATCGTATTTAATAATGCTTGTTCTAAAATAGATCGCAAACCTCGAGCACCTGTTTTGCGTTCCATAGCCTGCGCAGCAACACATTTTAATGCTTCTTCACGAAACTCAAGCTCAACATTTTCCATTTCAAATAACTTTTGATATTGCTTAGTCAATGCATTTTTGGGTTCGCGCAAGATCGTTACTAATGTTTCTTTATCAAGTTCTTCAAGTGTCGCAATAACAGGCAATCGACCAATAAACTCTGGAATCAAACCAAATTTGATTAAATCTTCTGGTTCAACAGTACGCAAAGTTTCTCCAATACTCTTAGCAGTATCTTTACTACGCACATCAGCGGTAAAACCAATGCCGGAACGTTCAGAACGATCTCGGATGATCTTATCCAATCCAGCAAATGCCCCACCACAAATAAATAAAATATTACTGGTATCGACTTGTAAAAATTCTTGTTGTGGATGTTTTCGGCCACCATGAGGAGGGACTGAGGCAATAGTTCCTTCAATCAATTTCAATAATGCTTGCTGTACACCTTCTCCAGATACATCGCGTGTAATTGAAGGATTGTCTGATTTACGAGAAATCTTATCAATTTCATCGATATAAACAATTCCATGTTGAGCTCTTTCAACATCATAATCACATTTTTGTAATAACTTCTGAATTATATTCTCAACATCCTCACCCACATACCCAGCTTCAGTCAAAGTTGTAGCATCAGCAATAGTGAAAGGAACATTTAATAACCGCGCTAATGTTTCAGCTAATAACGTTTTACCGCTACCCGTCGGACCTATCAATAAAATATTGCTCTTACTTAACTCAACGTCAGATTTCTTTTTGTCACTATATAGACGCTTATAATGATTATAAACTGCAACAGACAATACTTTTTTAGCATGATCTTGGCCAATCACATATTCATCTAAAATCTTTCGGATTTCTTTAGGCACAGGAAGTTTTCGATCTTTTGATTCTTGAGGTAAAGAATCTCCTACTTCTTCCCGAATAATATCATTACAGAGTTCAACACATTCATCACAAACATAGACTGATGGGCCTGCAATTAATTTTTTAACCTCATGTTGGCTTTTGCCACAAAAAGAACAATACAGTGTTTTACCTGAAGATCTGCCCTCTTTCTCACT
>JBGSLN010000191.1:0-15834 GCA_041740675.1 Gammaproteobacteria bacterium
GATTTATTATCGATATACATTTATAAAATATTTGATATGCCGCAGGAATTTATAGAAAGAAAAGCAAAGTTTGGAAAAATACAAAATGATCGTTTTCAAACTTGGTTAGCGGCTATTGAATAATGATTTTACCGCATCATATTTCATCTCAATTCATTAATGATTTAATGCAAGTACCAGCTAAACATCGCAAAGAAAATTAAATCCAATTAATTAAATTCCATTTTAGTTATTTATCAACACTATCTATTTAATGACTCGTATCTTCCTGTCTGTTGATGCGAAGTTATTTCCATATCAAAAAACACATCGAGGTTTACTATGAAACAATCGAAACCATTTTTTCGAACAAAAATTATCGCAAGTTTAGCAGCAAGTTTTATTTTCTATTGCTCCATTTCTTATGCAGACAATTTAATTCCGGCATCCAACAGCGGACTATATTATCGAATGGGCGGAGGTGATGATGTGCCGATGCCAGCTTTTTATGACACCTCTTATTTGCCTTTGGAAGCTTCCGGTGATGTAGGGCTTGGGTTTGATTGCGGCGCTTTTAATCCAGTAACATCCATTCAGAACTCACTGAATGAAATTAAAAATAGCGCATTAAATATTGAGCGGCAAGTGTTACAAAATGCCACGGCGGCGGTGACGGAATTTCCACTGTATGAATTATCACGTGCTGATCCAAACCTCTATAACTTAATTACCACGGCCATGGCGGGGGCACGTGACGATATGGCTGTTTCAACGAAGTCCTGTGAAGCGATGCAAAACCAAATCACGGTAGGTGGTGATCCCTATGCCGAATGGGGACAGTTGTCGTTGGGAAATCGCTGGAAAAAAGAAATTGGCGATGCAGAAATTTCGGGAAATGGCGATATTAATCAAGCAAGAGTTTCTGTTTCACACGATGCAGGTAAAAGTGGAATGCCTTGGGTCGATCCTAATGCTTATAATGGCCAAACTACGTATGCTGGTGGTGAAAACCAGCAACCGATTCAAGTGATCCATGATAGTGCGATGTCGGGTTACCATACGATTATCACTGATGGTGTGAGCAGTGAAAATGATCATTCTATGTTAGGGGTTTCGCAATCAGCACTGACGCAAGTATTCCCCACGGCTAAAGCCGCAGCCGATTGGATTACCAATGTTGTCGGTGATGAAACGATTACCACGTATGACAGCGGTGAAAAAAGTTCTCAACCAGGCACAGGCTTATATACTGATATTCAAGCTCAAACACAGAAAATTGAGCCAAAGTTGCAAGCATTAGTGACAGGTGGAACACCGTTGACCGTGGAAAATTTGCAAGTATTATCACCAGAAGGTATGGCCTTGTCACCGGAAATTATTGCTGATATAAAAAATCAACCGAGTGTAATTCAAACTATTATGATTGAAAAGCTAGCGCAAAACATTGCTGCGATGAATGTCATCGATAAAGCACGCTTGGCTATTGAAGTGTTACAAACGGGTGGTCGAATTCCTGCAGTGTATAGCAATAAAATCGCACAAAAAAACATTCGAAATGCCATCACTCAATTACAGCAAGAAGTACAAGACGTTTTAATGTTTGTCAAAGCAGGGCAAACCTTAATGTCAAACATGTTGTCGACGGTCACCCAAGCAGGTAGCACACAGCAACAACGCAACACAGCTATTGCAGTACCCACATCCAATGCACCTGTATTGCAGCAGGGCGCTGTGGTTAGTCAAAAAAGCCAATAAATTTTTCTAAATAAAAATATTTAATTTTGTGAGGTGAACGCTATGAGTGTCACAGGTTATCTTGCGCTTTATACAACGCTGATAGGTTGGCAGCAATATCAAAATTTATGGGCGTTAATGGTCGGTACGGGTTTGGTGTTCATTCCGTTTATTGGCATCGTCTTGAAATGTCTCTTAGAACCGTTTGAATCACAAGAACCTAAGAGTGCTGCGGTGATTGCTTTGCGCCGTTTGATGATCCAAGTTATCGGGGCATTGCTAGTCCTAGAATTTTGTTGTGTACCTACCGTACCGCTGGATCCGAAAGTATTACATTTTGAACCGCTATGTACTGCCCATCCACGCATTGCCACACCAGGAAATACCGACACAACCTATGATAATCAATTTACTGTGCCAACAGGGGTGAGTGTGCCAATTATCTGGTATTTAGTAATGGCAGTGTCCAATGGATTTACCCATGCAGCCAGTGAAGGCATCCGTTGTGCGCCGATTAATTATCAAACGTTGCAAAACCAGCTAAATGTGAGCCACATTAACAATCCAATCTTAAAAAATGAAGCGGTAGAATTTTATAATGAATGTTATGTGCCAGCCTATAGCAAATATATGTCGGGCCAGTTGTCGCAAAGCCAAACAGCAGCTATTCAACGCTACCAAAAAAAATATGGTAAAAATGATTTAGGCTGGATAGGTTCAGCAGCGTTTTTAAATACACCAGGATTTTATGATGCAAATTCAGCACGAGAACCAATTGATGGATTTGCATTTGATCCCTCACGCGACCAATTTGAAGGACAAGTTAACCATCATTCGAAGTGGGGCCAACCTAGTTGCGCTGAGTGGTGGACTGATCCCGCCCATGGGTTGAAAACCCAATTAGAAAAAGCATTGCCGCCGTCATTTCTGCAAGAGATTACATCGCTGAATCAACCAGGCGCATTAAAAGACATTGGAATACGCAAGCTCATTACCAATTCCTTTGATCCAGGCATGTCAAAAACAGGTGATATTCCACGGGGCTATGAATCCTTAAATGATGAGAATGGTTCAGGAGGGCTTGTGGATTTTATCAGTGAATTAGGCATTGCCAGCCATCAAACAATGTATTATCCGAAACTTTATTTATTGATTAATGCGCTGCCGATCGTCCAAGCATTATTGCTCCTGGCAATTTATGCTTTAATGGCCATTATGATCCCCTTTTCAAGTTACAAGGGACATTTCATTGTTACCGGAGCAGCCATTATTTTTGCCATTACTTTTTGGAGTTATTTATGGCATTTAGTCGATTACATTAATAATGCATTGATAGGCGCGCTTTATCCTACTAATCCCAATCAAATTATTCCATCATGGCATGACTTATTACAAGGAGATGGCGGTGGGTTGGATGCGGTGTTTGTGCATTTTATTGTAGGTACCTTGTATGTAGCATTGCCGATGTTATTTTTAATCTTGGCTTCCTGGGCAGGGCTCAAAATTAGCCAAGGAATCTCTGGGATGGTGGGGCAAATGCAAGCGCCTGCCAGTGAGGCAGGGCAAGCAGGTGGTGCGATAGCCAAAGAAGCGATGATGAAAGCGCTGCAATTTATTGCAAGAAAAAGTTAAAAAACCATTTAATTTTTCATTGAGGAAAAACCCTATGTCTACATTTTTAAAATTAGCTGTATGTATTGCCATCAGTGTTGTCGGTTTAGTATGCACAGCACAGGTGATATTAGAAAGCCATATCGATTTATCGCAAATTTTTATACAAAGCCCTTGGGTATTGTTGGCATGGCGTTGTTTGAACTATGGCTTAATATTAATCTTGTGGCCTTATGCAATTCGCTGGATTGGATTGCAGCAACAATGGAAACCACACACTATTTTCTATGTAACTCAGCAACGGTTTAAATTATTAATCCTATTTGTCATCATTGAATTGTTTTTTGTGTATAACGTAGTGGGTCGTCTATTTATCCAGTTCTAAATCACACACCTCAATCATCACATTCAAACTTAATTTTATTAACTAAGATGAAAACTATGACAACAAGCTTATGGTTATTTTTCATCACTGCATTCGTTGCTGGAATACAAACGAGCCATGCAGTGCCAATCACAGGAAATCCACAAGGTCATGTGACATTGGTTGAATATTATGACTATGAATGCCCATATTGCCGCAGGATGGAACCTGTGATTGAAAAGTTAGAAGCGCGTTTTCCACAATTGCGAGTCGTGCACCGAGTAACACCATTGCTTACACCCGAATCACGAAGCCTTGCCAGTTTTACTTTGGCTGCGGAAGAAGAAGGCCAATGGCAACCCTTGCATCAGGCCTTGATAAATCTACCAACGACACCCACGCTGTCTGAGGCAGAACAGGCGGCATTAAAATTGGGATGCAATCTAAGTAGGTTGCTTAAGTTGATGCAGCAACCGAGTATCCAACAGCAATGGCAACAGAGCATTCGATTAGCAGCCACACACGTCAGTGAAGGCAAGCTAGCATTGCCGATTTTAGTCTTTGGCAAATCTGATGGAGCGGGGCCGCACATTACGTTAACAGGCGAACAGTCTTACGGGTTGCTTTCAGCGATTGTCCAACAATTAAGTGAAAGATAGTTATGTTTAAATGGCTAAAAAAATCGAATTCTTTATCTATAGCAACTAATACAGTAGAAAAATTGCCGGTGAAAAAATTAATCCGGCAAATCCAATTGCTCACGGGTGTTACTAAAGCTGATTTTCAATCACTGTATTTTTCAGTGATTGAACGCAGGGTAGAGCCGGCAACCCAAGCAGAGGATGAAACTGAGTTAATTTTACAATTAAATAAAGCCATCACTGCATTAAAACGTAGGCGAGGATATTTATTGCCTTTAGGTGCTGACAGTGAAACTGTTTTTCGTGAGCAGGAAGAATGGACATATGCAGTGTTTACTGCAGCATTGCTGCAATCATTTAAAATCGAAGAACGCATGAAGATGGCAAAAAAATTATTGCCTACAAATGGATTTGCGTGGCTGCAACGCAATGGGACATTATTTAAAGTATGGCAAAGTTACTTACTAGAAGAGTGTCCTGCTGTATTGACTGAAATTATAACCGGAAATAAAAATTTTAATGATTCGCCTTCTATCCAAAATAATGAGGCTGAAGAAGCTAAAAATTTTCCTGTCGTTGAGATGGCAGAAGAGGCATTTATTAACACAGACATTCCTAATAAAACATCAACCTCAAGGGCACGGATGAATACAACGACAGTTGTTAAAGAATTACTAGACATTTCTGCTGATGGCTTTTGGCAATGGTTAAAACAAGCGATAATATTACAACAAATTGTTCTTAATCAAACGCACAGCATTGTGCATGGTGTTGAAGCTGGAATTCTGATCTGTATGCCGCAGGCCGTTGATGCATTTTTATCGCAAGCAATTGGAGCAGTGTCAGCAGAAAATTCGAAATTAATTTCCTCACACCGCTATGAGCTAATGAAGACCCTCAAAAAAAACGAAGCATTGGCCCGAACAGTAAAAGGCGCACGCTTGCATTCATATTGCGTAGGCAAATGGCAAGCACGAAATGTAATTTCTGGCATTGTTGTACCGAAATTATTTTTGCTGTCAGCAGATATTCCCATCTCTATCAATCCGAACTTAATGCCCGATCCGATGGCAGATGCTTAATTAAGTTATCCTTCCAATATTGAATTTTATTTATCTGAATTTTCGATGAGGAAATGAGTATGACCAATATAAACTATAAACAAGAGCAAGCGAACAAAGAAATGAATGTCATTCAAGAACTTAATGGATCCGATGCAAACAAAACAAAAAAAGTATCCAAATTCGAACGCCCTGGGCCATTGGTGAATGAAGTGCAGTTAGTCTTAAATACGATCGATGCTCAAACTGCCTTCATGGGGCACGGCGCTAAAGGTGCTGTGGGATTATTGCAATTTGGCAGTCGCATGGCCGAACTTTGGGAAGCTTCTGAAAGAGATGATCCGTATGCCGATTTTTATTTATTGAAAGTCTATGATGCGATGATCCAATTACGCAATCAATTAGCCTTAGCAATTCAAAGCACGCAACATCAATTAAACCAAATGAATAAATATGCGGGATTTATTTTAACACCTTTTCAATCTGAAAGGCCTTTAATAAAAACACTACGATTTAGGACACCGTATGGTTATTTAGGTGCATCGGTGGTTGCTGATTTTGATGAACTGATGCGAATGGTATTAACGGCGAAGCGAGTTGGAGTGATGTTAGAAAAATCGCATGAAGAGTTACGAAATGAATGGTTGGTGCAAATTATGGTCTTATTTAAATTACCGTTCAAATGGCAAGACTTTCATATTACTCGGGCAGATGTAGAAGCTAAAAATAAAATTTCACAGCAAGCAAGAAAAGTATTGAGTAAATTACCAGAGAGTGTGTTGACTAAAAAACTGCGTGCGCCATTTGCACCACATATCAATGTAATTAACCGGCCCCAACAAGAGATAGTTAATATTATTCAGCTTGATGAAGTTATTGAAACTAAAATGACCGATGTTAGCGTGTCGATTTCACAAACGACCTAAAATTTTGTGAAGCGTGAGTATGGCATGAAAACTCACCTGTATTAGTGTTGATAATATAGTGCCAACTTTTACTTGGTCGTAATTTACTATGATTAAGTATCTACCTGTCATTGTTAACTAACGATGATTTTCTATCTAACCCTAAAAGGGAATGCAATCATTCCTTACTAAGGGAGTGCTCATTCTTTTTTAGGTTTTTATTAACTTAATGGAGAAACTTCAATGAGTACTTTTACAAACTTTATACTAAGCGTTGAAAAAGGTCTGTGCGGTAATATTGGAAAAATAACCCATCTGCATTCAAAAGATAGTACACCTTTTGTTGATGTGATGTTGTTTTTGACTGCGACTAATATGAACGAGGTTAATGCTGATAAACAGCCAACCACTCAAATCGTCCATGCTTATTTTTCTCAAATGCCTTTTATAGGTGCAGATCAATATAAAGTCGGCGACTTTGTTCGAGTGCACTTTGAACGGATTGATTTAAGCAAAGGCATTAGCGATTTATCTGGAAAAGAAGTGATGTCTATTCGGGTGAAAGCCAATGCTATTGAATTATTGCGTAAGGCATCAAAAAAGATTACGCCATAACTGAAAACTAATAATGCTATTCAGCAATCCATAGGTATCCGTTGAGTAGTTTTATATTTTTAAACTTAAGCCTCATCAATTTAATAATTGTTGTGGCTTTTTTTTTGAGGAAATTATGATGAATCGTGAAACTTATCGAAGAATGCCACACCATTCTTCCACTATACTAGGCGCTATTGGAACACTTTCATTGAATGCACAGGAAATGAAATGTTTGGAAATAGCATTATATTTTTTAACCGAACAATTAAATCAGAATCCGCCTCCGGTTTGTTTTCTTCAATTACGTAACCATCATGTTCAGCATTTAAGCCAATGGCTTGATGACGCAAATTTGAAAATGAAAAGAAGGTCAGTGGTTGAAGGTGCTCCATGTATTGAGCAATCCATAAGTAGTTTCGAGGATGCCGAATGGTTAGCATTAGCAGTTCAAATAGGCATCACATGGGAAACCATCGCTGCTATGGCAACCGATGCTGCTAATTATGAACGTGACATGAAAAAAATGGCTGCGAAGACTGCATATAACTCTGCAGGTATTGAAGCAGAATTTCATCGTCATGTGTGTGATTTTCATGCGCAATATAGTCAAGCAACTGCCTGTAAAAATGAGTTACTGGCTAAACTTCGACAAATTTTAAACGCTTAATTGTTTTTTAACCCAACGGGGAGAACTTCCTCCCCTCAGGGAAATAGTTTCTCCCTTATTTAAAATTTACTTAATGGAGAAATTATTATGAAATACGGTACTGATACGATTGGTTTAACGATTACAGGCAATAGTGTAGAATTGAAATTATTTTTTTCAAAATTTTGTCTTGAAGAAAATAATACAAACAGAAAATTACCAGCGTTGCAGTATGAAGTGGTAGAAGGCCATCCTTTTTATTATTTCATCGCAAAAGAAATCAAATGGGACGCTGAACATCAACTGGAATGCAATGCACTGTGTCGTGCTGCAGACATCGCAAAATTGTCTTATTATTTTTGCCAGTTTAATAGCAGGACGTGTGAGACAGTGACAATGTCAAATGAGCACCAACCTTTTTTTGATTATCACGTCAGAAAATTATTTAGTGTAAGAAAGACCATCCAGTTTGAAGACAGGTGTTATCAAACTTTTAAAGATTGGATACAAGCCAAATTTAGTCGTACAGAATTAGCAGACCTTTGCAATTATGGCGCACAAGCGGGTTGGTCAGGATTAATTTATTATTCTGAGACTACGGCTTTATATGAGCAATATCATACAGATATTTGGGAACTGTTGCGTGAGGATTGTGATGGACAGGGCCACAAATCTATTCCTGAGTTGATTGCATCATTTGGTGGAGCAGGTGTCCAAACAGACGAGCAATTTAAAAACTTGCTAGTTTGGTATGCCGCAGAAAAGATCGCGTTTGAAATCACACAGGGTGAATATTCTGATGATGATGATGATGATGAGGACGACGATATTTCTGACGATACTGACGAAGCATAAATTTATTAAAGAACAGGGTTCTTATCTAACTAACTGTTAAGGGGCAAACACCTCTTAGCAGTTTTTCTTTTTTATCAGATTAATGAAACATAAAAAAATTTATATTGAAATAAGTTTTTTTATGTCTCTGTCTTCTTATCAAAAAATTATTTTTCTTATTTCACTTAATGTCATCCATTTTATTCGAGGACAATGCCCATGCAGATAGAAACGTTAACGCCATTTAAGCAAGCTGATTATTTTCCGGCAACACAGTTTAATTTAGCAGCACAAAAACCAACAGTTGTTGAGGTATTTGCAGGGGCTGGTGGATTAGCGCTGGGATTTGAAGCAGCAGGGTTTCAGCATGTCTTATTGAATGAGGTTGATAAAAAGTGCTGTGAAACCCTTAAGCTTAATCGTCCTGATTGGCCGATAAGCCAAGTAGATATAGCCACTGTTGATTTTACGGTTTATAGAAACCAAATCGATGTTGTCGCAGGCGACTTCCCTTGCCAGGCATTTAGTGTTGCTGGCAAGAAAAAAGGGTTTGCTGATAAACGCGGCGCATTATTTTTTGAGTATGCCCGCGCCGTGCAAGAAATTCAGCCAAAATTATTTATTGCCGAGAATGTCAAAGGTTTGTTATTTCATGAAAATGGCAAAACACTTGATACTGTTGTGCGGACATTAGCGGAAGGAGGTTATAGGGTGCAATTGCAAGTATTGAAAGCAGTCCATTACCAAGTGCCGCAAAAACGCGAACGTATTTTTATTGTGGCTGTTCGAAAAGACATTGAGATCAATTTTTATTTTCCGGTTTTCGATGAAACTATACCGGCAGGTTGGTAATGCAGTACCCGTAAATCTTGCTAAAGCGGTGGCGCAAGCGGCATGGAATTTTGTTAAATATAGCGATAGCGAGAATGGCAGTAGAAATTTGCTTTTAGGTAATTTTAACGTAGTGAGGTAAAACATGAAAAGATTGTTTACAGAGAAAGAAGCAGCTGAATATTTATGCATGAGTCGATCTTATCTTCGTCAAGATCGAATGAATGGCACTTTTAAAAATAGAACTCCAGGGCCTGAATATTGTCGGTTTGGCACAATGATTCGATACTCTAAAGAAGCATTGGATAAATGGATTACAGATAATCAGAGTGTAAGGCATTAAATTTTGGTAAAGGTGCTTAAATGGTTATATTGGTGCATATTGATCTAATTAGTCAGCACTTCATTTGCACTTCAAAATTTGTTTTAAAGGTTCGTTGCTTTGTATGGATGATTGTAACTCGTTGATTTAATTGGTCGGAGTGACAGGAGTTGAACCTGCGACCCCTGCCTCCCGAAGGCAGTGCTCTACCAGGCTGAGCTACACTCCGATGCAATGATTCTATAGTTTTTTCAACCAGTTGTAAATTTGTTCATTCGTATTTATTTTATTCAATGGCTAATAAAATTCTTTTTTCTAAACTCTCAATTAATAGCGTGCCTCCGATATATCGTGCCATCATGGTTCATAATTCGCCGATTGAAATTGTTAGAGGCTTAAGCGGATAGAGAGATATATCAAATTTATTTTGAGATTTAACTTTGTCTAAACTCCGGAAAGTTATTTTATAAGCTTGGCTATTATTACTTTTGGGACATCGTCGAAAGATGGAGGCTCGTCAATTTTTCAGAAATCTGATTTTCGTTGGCCTCTTGGATAGAAATAGGATTGATTTTTGTACTTAAGCATTTATCTATAGCCAATTTCATTAAATTTATATCTATTGGTTTATTGAAAACAAAATTCATTCCTGCATCCTGTGCTTTTTGTTTTGTCATTTCCTCTTCACTACTAACTCCTATAATAGGAGTGCTCAAATTTATATTATTATCTCGAATTTTTTTTGTTGCACTTATACCATCTAAGATAGGCATGGAGATGTCCATAAAAATGAGATCGTATTTTCTTGCAGAAGCCATATCGATAGCTATTTTTCCATTATCAGCAAACTCAATTATATCTATCTTATAATAATTTTTAAGTTGTTTTCCTAAAACTTTTTGATTTATTATATTATCATCCACAATCAAAATAGCTAATTGCTTATTATTAAACATACATCAAATCCAAATTATAAAAATTGTAGTCTACATGGCATTTAAAATAAATCACCTGTGGAAAATACCAGTTTAAAATGTTTGCGAAAACTAGGTAAAATAAGCTAACTTCGCCATCCTTCAGGCATATTGCTAATTGTTTTTTTTATCATAATTGGCAAATTCCATATATGGAATCTCTAATTTTAGACAGAGATGTTTTTAATCAGAGAGTAGGGTAGGGTTTTTGATTGTTTTTAATTTTTAAGTTGTAAGGGGTTGGTCATGTTAGATGGTAAAGAATATAAAAATGTTAAAGATACTGCACCTAAAGAAGAAAAACTCTCTTTAGATATTATTGAAAAATATAAAAAAAGAAGCCCTTTCGGCTGCAGCTAAAAAAGAGATTGGTTTTGCATTCTTACTAGCTTGTGATAAAGGAGAAGTAGCTTGGATTAAAGCATGTGTAGAAGCATTTCCTTATGTTCTAACAGACGATGGGTACAAGAGATATGAGTTTGCTCCTTTAGTTTACGCAATCCAAAAAAATGATCCCTCTATTCGTGATGCTGTCATAAATGACAAGATAAATGTAGGTGGCTGTATTAGGCAACTTATCAATTTACATTATTACCATTTGTTATTTTTTCTTTCTGGGTTTACTGAACAACAACTCACTTCTCATAAAGACATCAAGGAGTTTCTGCAAAAAGAACATAAAGCGATTTGGGCTAATATGATGCTAGATGGGCCTGGTTATCCCGCTCTTTTTCTAGTGGTAGAGGAACTTGATGTGGCAATGACACGAAAACTAGAGTTTTCTATTGCTCAATCCAAAGCGTTAGTTACTTATCTTGTAAATCAAGGAGCAAACGTTAATCAGCTTGATGAAAGCGGGCATACAATGTTGCACAATCCCGCCAGGCATAGGAATATAGAAATTATTAAATTTCTTTTAAGTCTGGGAGCAGATAAAACTTTTGTTACTCCTCAGAGGGACACTCCCTTAGATCTGGCAAATCGAATTCCTTTACATATAAGAAACCTCGGTCCGGGAATGCCTTGGTATTACACACCAGAACACCAAGCAGTTATTTCTCTTCTTCAACCGCAGCCACTCCAACAAGCGCCTACATCTCCATCAGCTTTTTTTCAAGGAGGAAACGCGTCTTCTACAGGAGGAGCTAGCATCTCGGGCAGTGTTCAACAACAAGTATCTAGGGTTCAGTCTTACACAGAAGACCATCGAGGTCCTACTAAGCGCAGCTAATTATTTATAAATTAAATTTTGTAAAATAGAATACAATTTCCCGAAGGCAGTGCTCTACCAGGCTGAGCTACACTCTGAGGCAGTGAGTTTATAGTTCTATTCGACAAATGTAAATATTCTAAGTAGGGGGTATAAATTTAAGTTCAATTATCTTTACTCCGATGTTGCTGCTACTAATCTTTTCGACACGCCACAACACTTTAAAAAAGCAAACAAACTTACTAAAGATACGCAGAGTAAAGTAGCGGCTAAACTCATTATGCTATTAGGCAACTGACTAACAATAAAGCCTGCAAAAAATGCACCAAAAGTTTGTAAGCTACCAAATAACGCGCCAGCAATTCCACCCATATGTCGAAAAGGACTTAATGCATTTGCTGTAGCATTTGAATAAATAAAGCCTGTTCCTAAAATAAAAAACATCATTGTGATTACAATTAAACTTAAGCTATGTAGTTCTGATAATGCAAGCAAAATTAAAATAATACTGCTGCTGGACATCATTACTTGCCCAATGAGGATAGTTTGATCCGTCGTGATATATCGGACTAAAAAGATATTTACTAAACGGCTTAGTAATGACATGAAGGTAATACAAGTGATGACCCAACCATAAGCAATAACGCTTAAATGGTATTCTATTTGAAAAATAAATGGGCTTAAACTAAAAAAAGTAATCCCTCCTGCAAATGCCATACTAGAATTGATAACGTAACCTAAGAATTTTTTGTCACAAAGTAGAACATTATAACTTTTCAAAATATTTTTTATTTTGGTTGCATGCAAATTTTTTTGTTGAATAGTTTCAGGAACTTTCCAGAACACCAACATGACCATAATCAATAAATAGATATTTAAGAAAATGAAAACGGCACGCCAGCCAAATGAAACTTGAATATAGCTGCCAAGCACCGGCGCAATCGCAGGTGCTAATGAAATAAAAAAACTAATGAGAGATGCCATTTGTGCCAGCTTTACCCCTTCAAATAAATCTACAAAAATGGTTCGAGATAATGCTGTGACAATTCCAAACCCGATTCCTTGAATCAAGCGGCCAATGATTAATTGTTCAATATTCATTGAGGTTGCAGCTATCAATGTGCCGACAAGTGCGATGGTAGCAAAAATCATTAAGATGGATTTGCGGCCAAATCGATCTGAAATATGGCCAAATAGCAAGGGAGAAATACTGAATCCTAAGAGATATATTGTGATGGTGATTTTCATTAAATTTGAGTTAGTGTGAAGCGCATGCGTGATTAAAGGCATGGAAGGTACATAAATGTCCGTTGCAAACATTCCAACTACTCCTAGCAAAATCACTATAAAGGTAATTAAAAAGCCGTGTTGTTGTTTATTTAGAAGCATAAATATTCCAGATTAATTGAACGATTGGTCAATTATATAGAAAGGCAAAATGAAAAGTCAATAAATAATTAAATGGTCGTTCAACTAAATAAGTTGTGATACATTAAGCAAGTATATAATTTACATGCACAATGTTAAACTTTATAAAAATATTTAACCAGACAGAGAATGAAAAAAGACATACCTAAACGGCCTTCTGCAGATCCAACTCGCAATGCAATTCTCAAAGCTGCAAAAACGTTGTTTATTAAAAAAGGATTTGCAGGCACTTCAATCAGTGAAATTGCCAATCTTGCCAAAATTAATCAGAGTTTGATTTATCATCATTTTGAGAATAAACATAATTTATGGTGTGCAGTGAAACGACAAACCATGGAACTGTTTATCAAAAGCGGTGGGATAGAATTTGAAGACATTTTACAACTACAAGATCCGCGGCAAGTCATAGAGTATTTAGTAAGACTTCGATTTGATGTATATGACAAATTTCCAGAATTACGACGTATTATAGACTGGCAATTTTTAGAACCTAATCCATATGAGTTTAGCGGCATTAAAAAAGAGTCATTGAATTTATTAATCGCATTGATCGAAAATTTTCAAAATCAAAATAAAATGATTCCATATTATTCTGCTGATTTAATTCTTGCTTATATTTTTCATGTGCCGGTGGGATTTTTCAAAGCCTATAAAGATTTAACTTTAGGGTATTCTGATGATGCTCTAATAAAACGAAAACAAGATTATGTACAATTATGTATAGATTCTTTAATAAAAAGTTTAGTAATAAATAATTAAAATTTTCGTGCTATGGCATAATTCGCTAAATCAACGAGCGCTTCTTTATAGATTGAATTAGGAATTTCTCGTAGGCAGTCGCAAGCTGATTTAACTTGCATCTCAGCTGCAGCATAAGTGTAATTAAGAGCTTCTGTTTCTAAAATAGCTTGTTTAATGGCTGAAATATTTTCAAGGCTGCCATGCTGAATAGCATTTTTTACTAAATTGACCTGATCTGCATCACCGTGATTTAAAATATGAATAAGGGGTAGGGTTGGTTTACCTTCAGCTAAATCATCGCCGATATTTTTGCCGATGTCATTATCAGATGCGCCATAATCCAAAGCATCATCTACTATTTGAAAAGCCATGCCAAGATGTAAACCGTAGAGTGACATTTTATGGCAGATTTCGCTGGATTGCTCCGCAATGACCGCACCTAATTCTGCCGCAGCTTGAAACAATGTTGCAGTTTTTCGCAGAATCGTTTCCATATATTTTTTTTCATTGGTGCTTGGATCGTTGCAATTCATTAATTGCATTACTTCACCGGCAGCAATCATATTCGAGGAATTAGCAAGGATCCTTAATACATCCATACTATTTATATTTACCATCATTTGGAAAGAGCGCGAGTATAAATAGTCGCCCACTAATACACTTGCGGGATTACCCCAAACATAGTTTGCAGTTTTTTTACCGCGCCGTAAGTTTGAATTATCAACGACATCATCATGTAAAAGTGTTGCTGTATGAATGAGTTCAACGATTGCAGCGATGGTGATGTGATGGATACCAGAATAATTAAATACTTTTGCACTTAAGAGGGCAAGTATTGGGCGTAACCGTTTACCACCGCCATTAAAAATATACTGACTCATTTCTTTTATTAGAGATACATCGGAGCCAAACTGATCTGCGATAGAGGCCGTAACAGCTTGCATTTCAGGATTAACTAACTCGCGAATTTGGTCAATGTTCATGTACTATCTCTTTGAAATACTTATCGCATCGTAGGCAGAGTTTCTTAAGATGTCAACAGGCGAAAAACACTTTCAAAATTAGGGTTTACTAAAAACGAGGATGTTGGATAAAACCCAAGCCATTTTGAGTTCAATCAAGCTCAACGGCGTTAACTCATAGTACTTGCAACTTATTGTTAAATTACATACAATAGGCGCCCTGCGAGAATTATTTTTATAGTTAGTTCCGTCGTTAGGGCGAAGAACTGAGGAGAGCAATATTATGTATGCGGTGATTGTTACCGGTGGTAAACAGTATCGAGTTGCTGAAGGGCAAAAATTACGTGTTGAAAAACTTGAAACACAAGAAGGCCAAGTTATTGAGTTTGATAAAGTTTTAATGGCGGGTGCTGGTGAAAATGTCAAAGTCGGCGTACCTTTTTTGAAAGATGGTATTGTCACAGCTACTGTGGTAAGCCATGGTCGTGGTAAGAAAATACGTATTATCAAGTTTCGTCGTCGTAAAAACTCCCGTAAACAAATGGGGCATCGTCAAGATTTTACAGAAGTGAAGATTGAAAAAATAAGCGCTTAAGTTTGTTTTTTTGATTAATTAGAAAGAGGTTTATACAATGGCTCACAAAAAAGCTGGTGGTAGCACAAAAAATGGCCGCGATTCGAATTCGAAACGATTAGGTGTAAAGAAATTCGGCGGAGAATTTGTTATTGCAGGAAATATCATTATTCGTCAAAAAGGCACTAAATTTCATGCGGGTGAAAATGTAGGTTGTGGTAAAGATCACACCCTGTTTGCTAAAACTGATGGCACAGTTGTGTTTGAAGTTAAAGGCATGAAACAGCGGAAAATTGTTCGTATTGAAGCTGCCGCTACAGCTGCATAATGAGTTTTTTATAACAAAAGCCCCTTGATTGGGGCTTTTTTTATTTGGAAAAAATGATGCAATTCATAATACACAGATCTACAAACCTAACC